>CACXEX010000168.1 GCA_902766775.1 uncultured Ruminococcus sp.
CTTGATTGCAGGTGAAGATGTATTTCTCTCGCTGTAAAGCGGAACATCAACTTCGATTTCAGGCACTTCAGCCTTTGTCGGGAATACCTTTTCAAGCGGAGCAGTCCACTTTTCGAGGAGTGCTGAAAGTTCGATTTCCTTGCCGTTTACTGTAATCTTTGCATCGTCTGTAACAGTACCGAGGTCATAGTGAAGAACATCGTCTGAAAGCTCTGCGCCGTCTGCAAGTTCGATAACGAGTGAACCCGAAAGCGGAGCGAAAAGCTCATCATTTGTGAGTTCGTTTGCAAACTTAAAACCAAAGCCGTTACCGAAACAAGCCTTACATACGCTTGCGGCAGTACCGCCCTCTTTAACAACTGATGCAGAAAGCACCTTGCCGTCCTCACAGAGAGCATAAACAGCGTTGTACATTTCGATAAGCTTATCCCATACAGGCATAAGTGTTTCTTTATTTTCTGGAACGGGAACAAAGATAACCTTTGAACCTGCTTTCTTAAATTCTGTTGAAATTGTCTTTGATGCCTTTGTCATTGCAACGGCAAAACTTACGAGTGTAGGCGGAACATCAATATCTTCAAATGTACCCGACATACTGTCCTTACCGCCGATTGACGGAAGTCCGAGTTTGAGCTGAGCCTGCATAGCACCAAGGAGTGCTGCGGCAGGTTTACCCCAACGAGAAGGAACATCTTTAAGTCTTTCAAAATATTCCTGGAATGTAAGTCTTGCTGTCATCGGGTTTGCGCCGATTGCAAGCAACTTTGAAAGTGACTCAACAACCGCATAAGCAGAGCCATGGAACGGACTCCAGCGTGAAACACCGGGGATATAACCGTAACTCATTGCTGTTGCATCGTCTGTTTCGCCCTTTTCAAGCGGAATCTTTGCAGCCATAGCCTCCTGAGGAGTAAGCTGATTTTTACCGCCGAACGGCATAATTACCGTAGCCGCACCGATTGATGCGTCAAATCTTTCTGCAAGGCCAATCTGTGAGCAAACTTCAAGTCTTGACATATTTTCGAGGAATGCCTCGTCAGCAGGCATATCTTTGAGTTTTGCAGGAGCAACCTTACGGTAGCAACCTTCCCACTTCGGAGCCTCGATATAAGCCTTAGCAACCTGAGTAACACCGTTTGTGTTGAGGAATTCACGGCTGAGGTCAACGATTGTGTCGCCTCTCCAACTCATTGTAAGGCGAGGACTTTCGGTTACAACTGCCACAGCGGTAGCCTCAAGATTTTCTTTTGATGCAAGTGAAATAAACTTGTCAACATCTTTTTTATCAAGAACAACAGCCATTCTTTCCTGACTTTCAGAGATAGCAAGCTCTGTACCGTCAAGGCCGTCATATTTCTTTGTTACCTTGTCGAGGTCAACTGTAAGACCATCGGCAAGTTCACCGATAGCAACGCAAACACCGCCTGCACCGAAGTCGTTACATCTTTTGATGAGCTTTGCAACTTCAGGATTGCGGAACAAACGCTGAATTTTTCTTTCTGTCGGAGGATTACCCTTCTGAACCTCTGCACCGCAGGTTTCAATTGAGCTTTCATCGTGAGCCTTTGAAGAACCTGTTGCACCGCCACAACCGTCACGGCCTGTTCTTCCGCCGAGAAGTACGATTACATCATCGGGGAGAGGAGTTTCACGGATAACATTTTCCTTTGGAGATGCACCGATAACAGCACCGATTTCCATTCTCTTTGCAACATAGCCCTGATCGTAAAGTTCAGTTACCTGACCTGTTGCAAGACCGATCTGGTTACCGTATGAGCTGTAACCCTGAGCGGCACCTGTTGTAATTTTGCGTGAAGGGAGCTTGCCGTGCATTGTGTCCTTGAAAGGAACTGTCGGGTCGCCCGAACCTGTAACACGCATAGCCTGATATACATATGCACGACCTGAAAGCGGATCACGGATTGCACCGCCAAGACAAGTTGCGGCACCACCGAAAGGCTCGATTTCTGTCGGGTGGTTGTGAGTTTCGTTCTTGAACTGAACGAGCCACTGTTCTGTTTTTCCATCTATTGTAACGGGAACCTGAATTGAGCAGGCATTAATTTCTTCACTTTCGTCAAGGTCCGGAATGAGTCCCTTTTTCTTAAGTGACTTCATGCCGATGAGAGCCATATCCATAAGTGAAACGATTCTCTTTGTATCCTTGCCGTAAACCTCGTCACGAGTTGCATAATACTCGCTGAGTGCGTCCTCGATAACCTTGCCGAGAGCAGATTTTTCAATCTCAATCTCTTCAAGTCTTGTGAGGAATGTTGTGTGACGGCAATGGTCTGACCAGTATGTGTCAATTACACGAAGTTCTGTAACTGACGGATCACGGTGTTCTGTATCTCTGAAGTAATCACGGCAGAACTTGAGGTCTGCAAGTGTCATTGCAAAACCCATTGAATCGTAATACTTCTGCATCTCATCGTCATTCCAGCTGATGAAACCCTCTACCCTCTTAACATTTTCGGGAACGGGAATTTCCATATCAAGAGTCTTTGGCTTTTCAAGAGATGCAAGACGGCTTTCAACAGGGTTGATGAGATACTCCTCAACCTTTACAAGTTCTTCGTCTGTAATATTACCCTTGAGAGCAATTACTCTTGCTGTGAGAACTTTGCAACGCTCGCCCTGAGTAAGGAGCTGAACGCACTGCTCGGCAGAGTCGCCACGCTGATCGTACTGACCGGGGAGATACTCCATTGCGAATACCTTCCAGCCGTCTTCAACGGGGAGAGTTTCTTCATAGATTACATCGGCATTAGGCTCTGACAAAACAATTGTTTTTGCCTTGTCATACTCTTCCTTTGTAAGTCCTTCAAGGTCATAACGCACAATGTAGCGAAGATCTTCAACAGACTTCATACCGAGGTTGTGGCGGATGTCCCAAAGTGTCTGTTTTGCAAGAACATTGAAGCCATCCCTTTTTTCAACAAAAATTCTGATTACTTCTGACATAATTCATTCACCTGCTTAATTAAGATATAAAACAAAATAAATCCCGTCTGATAACCTGTATCACATCACATAATACCACATTCGACCATTTTTTTATTTCATTTATGGCATTAAAAGGTATTCTGTAAAAGTAAAATTAAATGCACATAGGAAAAGAGGTCAGACAAAGCAAAATGCCGTCTGACCGCACAATATAATCATATTTAGTCGCCTTTGAGAAAATCTTTATAAAATTCTTCAAAACTACCGTTTTTGTAGTCCGAATAATCCTTATTCTGTCTGTTCACGATTGTGTCCGTGATGAGGTATGTATCAAATCCGAGTTTTGCACTGCACAAATCCTCGTCAACATCGTTGCCGATCATAATGCTATCTTCGGGCTTGATATCCTGCTTTTTGCAGATTTCTTCAAAATATTTGAGATTCGGCTTGCAGCAGCCGAAGTTTTCGTATGTTGTAACAAGTTCAAAATCGTCGGGAGAAACTCCTGCCCATTCAAGTCTGCGTTTTGTTGCAACAAACGGAAAAATCGGATTTGTTGCGGCAATGAGTCTGCCACCGTTTTTCTTTATAAAATCAATACTTTTCTTTGCATAAGGAGTAAAGCTTGTAGCATCTTTCGGAGCAATAAACTCATTTTCGTAATAATCGGTAAAAAGGTCATCAAACTTTTCAAGGTCGGTACCGCTGACTTTGCCGGCTGTTTCCCAGAAAACCTCACGGTTTGTACGGCTGTTATCGTTCTTTGTCATAGCGTCTGTACCTGCCCACATCGCTTTGATAAGGGTGTCGGGTTCGATTTTTATAACGGGAATACAACGCTTGCAGAGCGATGAAAAATACAGCTTTACGAATTTTTCCATGTCCATAGGAAGCAAAGTTCCGTCCAAATCAAAAAGATAATTTTTATACATTAAAATACTGTTCCTTTCAATTTATGCACAAATATTATACAAAATCCTAATTCAGATTGCAAGGAAAAATTTTTCGGTATATACTATAGTCAGCAAAAACTGAGGTGATAAGATGAAAATAGTTTTAACAGACGCACAGACCGTTCTTGACGATATTGTAAATGCCGATGTGCTTAATCAATTCGGCGAGGTTAAGTCGTTCGGTCTTTTGAAATATGAAGAAGTTGCGGAGAAAATTGCAGACGCAGATATAGTTGTGTGCAACAAAACCTTGCTTGATTCGCACACAATGCGACTTGCAAAAAATCTGAAATACATAGGACTTTTTGCAACAGGCTACAACAATATTGACCTTGACTACTGCACCAAAAACGGAATAACCGTCTGCAACGCAGGTTCATACTCGACAAATGCGGTTGCACAGCATACATTTGCGTTGATTCTTGAACATTTTAATCACACAGCAGAATACAATCAGTTTGTTCAGGACGGCAAGTGGAAAAGGAGCAAAACTTTTTCGCCGTTTGTATATCCGCTGAATGAACTTGCAGGCAAAACGCTCGGCATTGTCGGACTCTGCAATATCGGAAAGGCAGTTGCAAAGATTGCAAACGCTTTCGGAATGAATGTAATCGCATCGAGCAGAACCCCGAAAAATATTGACGGAATCAAGGATGTTTCATTTGATGAACTTCTTGAAACAAGCGACATTGTAAGCGTTCATTGTCCGCTCAATCCACAGTCGGAAAATATGTTTGACAAAAATGCCTTTGCCAAAATGAAACAGGGTGCATTGTTCGTAAACACGGCAAGAGGCGGTGTTATGGTTGAAGAAGATTTGCTTGATGCACTCGAAAGCGGTCACCTCGGCGGTGCGGCAATCGACACGCTTAAGGTTGAGCCTATGGTCGAGGACTGCATTCTTATGGGTGCAAAAAATTGCATCATCACCCCCCACATCGCATGGGCGCCCGTTGAAACCAGAGAACGCCTTATGGGCATAGTTTCTGACAACATCAAAAATTTCCTGAATGGCACACCGACAAACAAAGTAAATTAACTGCAACCCGCCGTTCGCACAGCCAGTAGGGACGTTCATTGGACGCCCACAAGTAACGGCACAAATTATATGTTAAAATATATTTTATAAATGTCGCAATGTGATTGTTCTACTTTAGCGGTAACTATCTTT
The DNA here is from genome assembly GCA_902766775.1 of uncultured Ruminococcus sp. Classification (GTDB taxonomy): domain Bacteria; phylum Bacillota; class Clostridia; order Oscillospirales; family Acutalibacteraceae; genus Ruminococcoides. The sequence continues at coordinate 5,071 of CACXEX010000168.1, forward strand.
TACCTATATAATTTCATATTTCAAAGCATCTGTCCAATATCAACGGGCAGATGTTTTTTTAATTTTAAACATAAATTTCTATTGACAAATATATCGTCTACCGATATAATATACTCGTAAGTCGATATATCGTTCCACGATATACTGACAAAAACAAAGGAGGATTTACGGTGCAAAAATGCAATCCACTGACAGAAGCTGTATATTACATTTTGCTTTCATTGCAAACCCCTATGCACGGCTACGGGATAATGCAAAATGTAACCAAGCTGACAAACGGAAGACTCAACCTTGGCGCGGGCACTCTGTACGGTGCAATCAGCGCACTCCTCGAAAAAAAGTTTATTACGGAATATAAAACCGAGGACAGCAAACGAGGACCTAAAAAGAAAGAATATATAATTACAGATTTGGGACTTGAAGCTCTTAAAGCCGAACTTTGCAGACTTGAAGAACTTACCGAAAACGGAAAAATGATTTTGGGAGGAAACAGCAATGAAAAATAACAAGGACAAAATAACCGTTTTCAAGGCATTTTTTGACCTTGATAAAGAAGTAAGCTGGATTAATGAAATGAATAAAAAAGGCTGGAAACTTGTCTATATCAAATGCGGTGCCTTGTACACATTTATCAAAACAGAACCAGACGAATATGTAACTATTCTTCACGCAGAAGAAAAAGAAAAAATTTCAGAACTGACAGCTTTTGCGGCTCAATGTGGTTATGAAAGCATTCCCCATACAAATGACGGTGCAGGAACAATCCTGTACTTCACCGGCAAAAAAGAGGAAGTTTTCAGCGAGTTTGTTCAGGAAACATCAGAAAAAATTAAATCATTAAAAATATTTCGCAAATTTTTTAGTACATTAAGCGTTCTTTACGGAATATTATCAATTATCACCTTGCTGTTAGCCCTATTATTCGTTGCTTTAGATATAGGCATCGGCTTTGATGTATTTATATCAATTATGACATCTGTTACTATTCTCCTGTTCATTTTTTCATTCTTGACATTCTTATTTACTTGTTCAATAAAACACAGATACACACGCAAAGTCAACAGTCTCAATAACGACTCAACGCTATATGAATAAACAAAAAAACAACCGCTCACTTTTCGGTGAGCGGTTATTTTTTGTATTATGCAGCATAAAGGGATTTTTGTTTCAGATTTTCTTACTGCTGTCTTTCACAATAGCTTGAAAGACCTGTGTTCGGGTCTGTGTATTTGAGCATATCGTTGTCTGCGTCATATGTGTAATTAAACTCCTGCTCGCCAACTGTCATAACGAGGTTTGCACCGTCAAATGTATAATTGCCCGATACAGTAACACCACTCATCTCACCAGAGAATGTGCCGTCCTCTGCAAATGTGTATGTACATTTCAAAGTTTCGGGTTCAACACCGTTTGCTGTTGCATAATCATCAATTGAAACGGCAGTACCGTCTGTACCCTCAAGTGCTGTTACAGTCCAAGTGCCTACAACGCTTACTGATGAATCCGAGTTATCAGAGTCAGCGGAGCTGTCTGACGCACTGTCTTCGGCAGAATTGTCATCAGCTGTCTGTGATGCCGAGCTTTCATTTTTGCTTGAAGAACCGCTGTCATTGCCGCAACCTACAAGACCAACTGTACCTACCATACAAATTGCGAGTAATAACGCTAACTTCTTGATTTTTTTCATAGTGGATTACCTCTTTCCAATAATATTTTTTACTTTCCCAATTTGATTAACAGAAACACCGTCAAAACGTGTTTTGCTTTCATCACCTCAATAATAAACAACTCAAAGCAATATTTCAATAAAATGGCAAAAAGGTCATCATTTTGGCAAAAACATCCCCTGCTCGGATATAATAATTTCAAAATTTATGTTATAATCTAAGTACAGGTTATAAATATGTTAAAAGGAGGCGACATCTTGAAAATTGCAATTATTGACGATGAAAAGTCACAGGCTGACATACTTTACTCAATTTGCAGTGCATATTTTAACGAACACAGGCAGAGTGTGCAGATTGACTGTTTTTCTGACGGAATAGCCTTTTTGAATTCTTTTGAAAAAAATATTTACAAAATTGCGTTTGTTGATATATTTATGGAGAAGATGAACGGCATAGTCGTTGCCGAAAAGCTCCGTGAAAAAGATCAGAATGTTATTATTGTATTTGTCACAACAAGTCCTGACTTTATGATGCAGGCATTTTCTGTTCACGCATTTCATTATATTACCAAGCCGTATAAGGCAGAACAAATTTACAAGGTGCTGGATGATGCCTCTTCATATGTTTCTGACAGTGAAAAATACATTGAAGTAATATGCGACCGTCAGAACACCCTTATTTCACTCAAAGAAATCGTGTCGGTTGAGTCCGATGCGCACTACATCAATATCGGCGTTGTATCGGGCATAAGCTATCGGACACGTATGACGATTGCCGAATTTCTCGACAGTACCGAAAATGACAAACGGTTCATTCCGGTAAACCGAGGGATAGTCCTGAATGCAGATTACATAAAAGATATTGAGGGCTCGGTTTGTATAACGGGCAACGGAGGGCGATTCCCCATAAAAATCCGTGAAAGAGCCAAAATCGAACAAAGCATACGGGACTATATGTTCCAAAAAATCAGAGAAGACCAGCGGAGGTGAATATGAATACATTGATAAAATTTTTTCAGGCATTGTTTAGCTTTGCAATAATAATTCCGTCGGGGATTTTCTGCTTTTTGCCGCTAAGGAACCAACTTCGATATCCGCTTTCAAAAGTAATTATTGCGTTTCTCTGTTCCTTTCTTGTAATCGGCTCACTGTCGGCTGTTGCAATGGTAATGTTCAATATTGACAATCTGAACTTTATCCTCTTCCCCGACCTCATAATTTTTTACTTCTTTTTAAAGAGCGTTACAAAGGTCGGAACGGCACGGTGTCTGTTTGTTTTTATAAGTGTGTGCTGTCTGGTTCCATTTTTCTCGTTGTATGCATATTTTCTCAACGCATTTTTTCAGGAAGAAATTTCAAGAGGAATTGACACTTCATATGACATCATTCAAATGGGACTGACACTTACGGTAATGGCTCTGCTGTTTCCGCTCACAAAATATTACGCATGGATGATTGACAACATAAATATCGGCAAGGTATTGTATTTGTTTTCAATTTTACCAATTGCACTTATGGCGTCAAACATCTATTCCGTACCGATTTCCTACGCAAATATTCGTGTAGGAAAGGTTTATGCAAAGGGCTTTATCATCACAATATTTGAGCTGGCATTGTATCTTATAGTATTCATATTATTTTACATTTTCAGCAAAACCACTATGGAAAAATCCAGATTGACCGAACGAAACCACCTTCTCGAAATTCAGAAAAGTTATACCGAATCCCTGCAATCGTACATAAAATATACCACAGAGGCTCGGCACGACTTTAAACATTCAATCCATGTAATGAACAGGCTTGCAGAAGACAATAATATAGAGGCTCTGAAAGAATACATATCTCAATATCAGGATTCACTCACCGTTACCGCTCCTCTGCGAATCTGTAAGAGTGACGCTCTGAATGCATTGTTCAATCACTACCGACAACAGGCAGTTGATTATAACATTGATATCAACTGGCGCATTGATTTGCCCGACAAATCAAGGATACTTGATGTTGACCTTTGCAGTATTTTCGGTAATATACTTGAAAATGCGATAGACGGATGTTGTACCGTTACAGAAGGCAAGCGATACTTTAACCTGACCTCTGAGGTAAAGGGTGAATGTCTGTACATTGTTTCAACAAACAATTACGGTGAACCGTTGAAAATGGACGATAACGGTTATTCGTCAACAAAACATCAGGGCAAGGGAATTGGTTTGCACTCAATGAAGAGCATATCTGAAGTATATGACGGGATTTTTGAGGCAGGCAACAACGACGGAGAATTTTTTGTCAACATAATGCTTAAATACTAAACGCAAAAGGGTATGCACATTCGCATACCCTTTCAATTTACGATATTTTCAAAAACAAAAAAACACGCTCTGTACAAAATACAAAGCGTGTTAATTTTGTTCTTATGTTATCAGTGGGAACCAACAACAAATTTCTGGATTTCTGTGGCATCCACAACGTTGACAACACCGTCGTGATTGTAGTCAGCAAGTTCTCTCTGAACATCGGAGAGTGTAGATATTGAAACAACATACTTATTTACTTCTGTTGCATCAAGAACATCAACACGACCGTCAAGATTTACATCGCCGATCATATATGAAGTATCATCGTTGCTGTCACTGCTCGGCTGTGTAGTTACAGGAGCTGTTGTCGGCTGTACTGTTGTAGCAGGAACAGTTGTTGCAGGCTGTGTAGCCTTGGCTGTTGTCGGCTGAACAGTTGCCTTAGCAGTTGTAGGCTGAACCGTAGCTTTGGCTGTGGTTGGCTGTACAGTAGGCTTTGCTGTTGTTGGCTGTACTGTTGAAGAAGAAACAAAAGTACAAAAATCAAGAGCAACCCAACCTGTCTTACCGTTATATGAGGTGTAACCCCATGTGTAACCGTTAGCCGCTGAAACCTTTGTAACATTAAGAGTAACGTTACCCGGAACAGATGTTACATATGAATAGCCTGTACCCGCACCGCTCCTCATATTAAGATAATCGTCAACATCTGTTTTGTATGTACCTGTTGTGTAAGTTACCTTCTTAGTTGTGGCCTGAGTAGTGCTTGTACTACCGTTGAAATCTCCAAGATAGATATAACCCTGGAAGTTCCACCAGCTGTTACCGCCGACATTCGGGTCAGAAGTACTTGCATAGGAGAGGTAGAAGTTTGAACCGCTGTATGCAGAGTTTGAAAGTGTAATCTGACCGTTTTCAACTTTTTCAACAACGGCAACATGTCCGCCGCCACCGTTGTATGACCAACAAGCAATTGCGCCAACCTTTGGAGTCTGACCGTAGTTGTAATAGCCGTTAGCCTTGTTGTAGCCGTACCACTGTTCGGCATTGTTCCACGAAAGCTTTGGCTCAGAGCCGAGAATCTCATAAGCTCTGCCATAAGCATATGCTGTACAGTTCGGCATACCGTAACCGTACTTATAAAAAACATTTAAATTACTGTAATAATACTTGTTGCTTGAATCAGGGGCAGAAAGTCTTGGTGAAAACGATGCCGCACTCGCAATCATCGACATTGAGAAGACCGATACAAACAGCATTACAGCCGTGAGAACTGCCGCAGAAACCTTTTTACTGAAAACTCTTTTTAAAACATTTCTCAAAGAAACACTCCTTTTTCTGAATTTCAAAGTGGTTGTTACCAATTTGTAACCACTTTATTTATATTTTAACACAGTTTCTTCCAAATTCAAAGAGTAGAAATGCCGAAAATAGGCTTTATAATCCATATTTTTAAGCCAATATACACAATATTTTTCATTTTATGCATACTCTGCACAAAATTTTATCCACATCACCACAAACATAGTGTTTGTTACACAACTGTCAGAATCTAAATTTTTCAAAACATAAAAAAACACCACTTGTAAAAGTGGCTGTTAATTAAAAATCTTTTATATTGAAAGGATTAATCAGTTATTTATATCTTGGTTCATCTGTTACAAGTATGGTTCCATATCAAAATAATTTTTATTTCAAACCTGATTTAAAGTGAAATATCCTGCGGATGTGAAATAATGACCTTTGGTCATTGTGAAATTTGATGCGTTACATCAAGTGAAATGAAATAAATTCCTCGTGCTTCAGCACATTTCACATTATGAAGTAATATTTCACACGCAAAGCGTATTTCACAAATTCGCAAGAATTTATTTCGTTAAAAAAAGCCACATTTGTCGATGACAAATGTGGCTTTTTCTGGCGCGCCGGAAGAGACTCGAACTCCCGACCTTCTGATTCGTAGTCAGACACTCTATCCAGCTGAGCTACCGGCGCATATGCGGCTATTTATCAGCCGCAAGTAGTATAATAACACAACTTAATTCAAAAATCAAGTCCTTTTTGACTTTTTTTCAGAAATTAGTCTTTAGTGTCAAAAAATGTGAAGAATGCTCTGTATGCCATATAGACATCTGTCTTTGAAACAATCTCAAACGGAGCGTGCATTGAAAGCACCGGAACACCGAGGTCAACAACATCAACATTCATATTGGCAACATACTTGGCGATTGTTCCGCCGCCGCCGCCGTCAACCTTGCCGAGTTCGCCAACCTGCCAGAGAATATCGTTGTTCTCAAGCATAGCTCTGATTTTGCCCATATATTCGGCAGATGCGTCTGATGTGTCATACTTTCCGCCGTGACCTGTGTACTTTGAAATGATTACACCGTTGTTGATGTATGAGCAGTTGTTAGCCTCATATGCAGAAGCATATGTCGGGTCAAATGCCGCATTAACATCAGCTGAAAGGCAGGTACTCTTTGAAAGAACACGGTAACCGTCAACGCCGTCCTGCTTTGCGAGGTCATAGATGAAGAAACGGAGGAAATCACTCTGCATACCTGTGTTGCCGTCACTGCCTGTTTCTTCCTTATCGGTAAGATAAGTGATGCAAGTCTGCTCAGGAGTTTTAACATCAAGAGCCGCCATAACTGCAGGATAAGCACAAACCTTGTCATCGTGACCGTAACCGCCGATCATACTTCTGTCAAAGCCGATATCTCTTGATTTGAATGACGGGATAAGACAGAGTTCAGCCGAAAGGAAATCGCCCTCGCAAATACCGTACTTCTCATTGAGAATAGCCATTACATTGAGCTTTACAAGGTCTTTTTCCTCGCTGTCTGCATCATACGGACGAGAACCGAGGATAACATTAAGATTTTCGCCCTCAATTGCCTTAGCCATAGGCTTTGATGCCTGTTCTCTTGCAAGGTGCGGAAGGAGATCTGTAATGCAGAAACAGCTCTCGTTCTCATCATCGCCCCAGCAGATATCAACTCTTGTGCCGTCAAGCTTTACAACAGTACCGTGGAGTGAAAGCGGAATTGTTGTCCACTGATATTTTTTAAGTCCGCCGTAGTAGTGAGTTTTGAAGAATGCAAGGTTGTTTGCCTCAAAAAGAGGATTTGGCTTGAGGTCAACTCTCGGTGAATCAATGTGAGCGATTGCAAGCTTTGCACCGTTCTTAACACCGTTTTTACCGATTACAACAAGAGCAACAGCCTTGTCACGGTTTACATAATAAAGCTTGTCGCCTGCCTTATATTCTTTGTCCTGCTCATATTCTGCAAAACCTGCCTTTTTGGCAAGCTCAACAGTATAGCGAACAGCCTCACGCTCAACAGGTGAGTTGTCGAGGAACTTTTTGTAGCCCTCACAAAAGCTGTCTGCCTTTTTAATTTCTTCCTCCGAAAGAGCCTTAACGCCCTTTGGTTCGGTCATCATAATTTTTTCCTTCAATAAAGTTGTCTTTGACTTTTCTTCAGCCATAATAACCGTCCTTTCTGTGCCGTAAAATACGGCAAAACCTTTTATTTTGAAATCCGCCGCCACATGGCATTGGAACATCTCTGCACTTAGATTATGAATAATAAAGTTTTATATACATTTCTTTAGCACTTTCGACCTTGTCAACATAATTCTCGGTTTCCGGATACGGAATTGAGTCGAGATTTTTTCCGTCCGAACTGTAATTAGTATCGTTAAGCCAGTCGCCCACAACAAAGCCTGCATTGTATGCGGCAATTGCCGAGCGCTCCGTGCCGTAATAATCGTAAAAATATTTTAAAAGATAACTTCCGTAATCAATACAGATTTCGGGATCAAACAGGTCATCCTCGGTATATTTATCCGCACAACCTCTTTGCTCCTGCAGCCATTCAAAAGACGAGGGCATCATCTGCATAACACCCTTTGCACCGACTGATGACTCTGCATTCGGGTCAAATCCGCTTTCCGTGTGGATTACGGCGTATATCAACGCAGGGTCAAGGTCATAATCCTTTGCCGCCTTTTCAACATAAGTGCTGTAAGTGCGAGGATAGTTCATTTCGTCAAGTTTTTTCTTTGTGTCCTCATAAAAAAATGACACAAACACAAATACTGCCGCTGCAAGAATTGCAAGCACAAGTATCCAAGCCAAAATTGCCTTTCCTGCACTTCTTTTCTTTTTGTGTCGCCTTGCCTGGGGCATTTCATCACCTCATCAGGTTGTTTATCGCCTCTGCCGCCTTTTGTGCGGCTTGCTCGGTCTGTTCAATAGTAAAGTTGTTTTCAATAATAATATCGCTGTGACTTCTGAAAAATTCTTCATCAAGCTGTGCCGACATTCTGAGTTCCGCACGGGAGATGTCAATGTTATCCCTTTTGCAAATTCGTTCAAGCCTTATTTCCTTTTTAGCGGTAACGCTTATCACAAGGTCGCAGAACACATCGGCTCCGCTTTCAAAAAGCTGTGGGGCGTCATAAATCACAACGCTTTTGTCGTCCGACTGGGCCTGTTTCACCCTCTGCATAAATTCATATGTAACAAACGGATGAACAATTGAGTTAAGCAGATGCGTGTTTTCCTTGCTTGAAAATGCTCTTTTGGCAAGCAACGGTCTGTCAAGATTGCCGTCGGGCAGAATAATATCCTGACCAAAAACACCCGAAACAGCCTTTAAGCATACGGAATTTGGAGTGTAAAGATTTTTTACAATCTCGTCAGCATTGATAACGGTCATTCCGCTTTTTACAAAAAATGACGAAACCGTGCTTTTGCCCGCACCGCTCTGTCCCGTAAGACCGACAATTTTAATTCTGTTCAAGGTCAATCACCTCAAAACCCGCCGCTCTGATAAGTCGGTTGTAAACAGCCATTCCGACACCGTTTGTCTTGGGAAGTCTTGAATAGACAACCTTAACGCTGTCGTCCTCGTCAATTCTGCGGAGTTCGTCAAAAAGCGTGTGTGCCTGTCTTGTGTAGTCATTTCGTTTTCCGAGAGAGAAAACGGGAGTTTTCAAAAGCGGAATATCCTCGTCACAACAGAGTGCCGCAACTCCTTCATCCGCCTTTTTGTTTACATAATCAATATATTGCTCATCATTGCAATTAAGAAGTATCACTCTCGCCTTTGGCGCATAGTGCTTGTACTTCATACCGGGGCTTGCAACCTTTACATTGTCTGCAAGTTTGTGCAAAACGGCATCGTCAACATCAACTTTGCCGAGAACGCTTTCAAGCATTTCAACCGTAATTCCGCCCGGTCGAAGTACCCTCGGAACAGCTCCCGCAAGTGTGATTACCGTGCTTTCAAGGCCTACTTCACTCGCGCCGCCGTCAAGAACAGCGTCAATTTTGCCGTTCATATCATTCATAACATGCTGTGCGGTTGTCGGACTCGGTGAACCGGAAATGTTTGCCGAAGGAGCGGCAAGAACCGTACCTGATTCACGGATAATCGCCTGTGCGGTCTTGTGGCTCGGGAAACGAATCGCAACTGTGTCGAGCCCTGCCGAAACTTCATTCGGAATAACATCCGACTTTTTCATAATCATTGTGAGCGGTCCGGGCCAGAACGCATCGGCAAGTTTCTTTGCCGTGTCGGGAATTTCCGTTACAAGGTTAAGCCTTTCAATGTCGGAAAAATCGCAGATGTGAACAATCAGCGGATTATCCCCCGGTCTGCCCTTTGCCTTGAAAATCTTTTTTACGGCTTCGGGATTGAGTGCATCAGCCGCAAGTCCGTAAACGGTTTCGGTCGGGATTCCGACAACGCCGCCGTTTTTCAGCAACTCTGCGGCGGTTTTTATATCTTCCTCGGTATTTTTTAACAACAATGTTTTCACAATTATCACCGGATTATTTTTCCATACTTTCTTTGAGCTTTTCGGCTCTGTCTGCGGCAACGAGTGCGTCAATCAATTCGTCAAGGTTGCCGTTAAGAATTTCTTCAAGTTTGTAGAGAGTAAGACCGATTCTGTGGTCGGTAACTCTGCCCTGCGGATAGTTATATGTGCGGATTCGCTCACTGCGGTCGCCCGTACCTACCTGCATTTTTCTGTTTTCGGCAATCTCACTTGCCTGTTTGTCCTGCTTTTCTTTAAGAAGTCGGCTTTTGAGAACTTTAAGAGCCTTGTCCTTGTTCTTGTACTGACTTCTCTCATCC
>CACXEX010000169.1 GCA_902766775.1 uncultured Ruminococcus sp.
TTACTGTTGAAGGCATCAACGCTGCTATGAAGGCTGCTTCTTCTGAGTCATTCGGTTACAACGAAGATCCGATCGTTTCTTCAGACGTAATCGGTATGAGATTCGGTTCACTCTTCGATGCTACACAGACAATGGTATCAAAGATTGCTGACGATCTTTATGAGGTTCAGGTTGTTTCTTGGTACGACAACGAGAACTCATACACAAGCCAGATGGTAAGAACAATTAAGTACTTTGCTGAGCTTGGCTAATCTGAATTTACAGATTATTTTCGGGGCTGTCCGTTTTGGACAGCCCTTTTTGTTTTCCTTTTCGGAACATATTTATCTTTATTTTTCTTTATTCGTAAAAACAGGTATTAAAATGTAACATTCCGTCGCAGTTTATAAAATATACACGAAAAATTAGTTTTAAATTTTTTGAATTTGCTTGAAATTGACATATATTTTTGGTATTATATTAGTGTGAACAAATAACAAAAACAACAAGTATTAACAAGGAGCAATTCTATGAATTACAGCTTTAACGAGGCAAGACCGGCACTTGAAGTTTTTCACACCGGCGATTCTGTGCGTGCATACGATTTTTTGGGCGCACACCTCGTGAACTGGAACGGTCGTGACGGCGTTGTGTTCCGTGTATGGGCACCAACTGCAAAGAGCGTTTCGGTTACAGGCGATTTTAATAATTGGAACAACGAGGCAACCTTTATGTACGACATCGGTCACGGTGTCTGGGAAGTGTTTGTCGAGGGTATCAAACAGTTTTGTGCATATGAATACTGCATTGAGAGCGAGTACGGCGACAAACTTATGAAAGCCGACCCGTATGCTTTTCATGCCCAAACACGACCGGGGCGTGCCTCCATTGTATATGATATTGAAAACTATTCGTGGAATGATGACGAATGGTTTAAAAAACGCAAAGAAAACAACATTTCATCTTCACCGATGAATATTTATGAAATACATGCAGGCTCATGGAGAAAATATCCTGACGGCAACTTTTTTAACTATCAAAAACTTGCCGATGAGCTTATTCCCTATCTCAAGGAAATGCACTACACCCACATTCAGCTTATGCCGATTATGGAATATCCGTATGACGGCAGCTGGGGATTTCAGACAACAGGCTACTACGCCCCTACTTCACGCTACGGAACACCGTCTGATTTTATGGCGTTTGTTGACAAACTTCATTGCGAAGGAATCGGCGTAATTCTCGACTGGGTTCCGTCAAATTTCCCCATGGATGATTTTGGACTGGCAAAATTTGACGGGTCACCTCTTTATGAAAGCAATGACCCGAAAACAAGCAAGCGTGAATCGTGGGGAACCTGCCTCTTCAACTACGCAAGGTATGAGGTCACAAGTTTTCTTGTTTCCTGTGCGATGTTCTGGCTTGATAAGTACCACATTGACGGCTTAAGAATCGGCGCACTCTCCTCTATGCTCTACCTTGACTACGGCAAGGCTGAAGGTGAATGGGAACCTAACAAATTCGGCGGAAAAGAAAATCTTGACGCAGTCGATTTTGTAAAACGACTTAACACGGCGGTACATATGTATCACCCTGATGTTATGATGTTTGCCGAAGAAAACACATCTTGGCCAAAGCTTACTCACAAAATTGAGGACGGCGGTCTTGGATTTGACTTCAAGTGGAATATGGGTTGGATGAACGATATGCTCCACTATATGTCACTCAATTCAATGTGGCGCCCGTTTAACCACGACAGCCTTACATTCAGCTTTTATTATGCTTTTTCAGAAAAATTCCTTCTGCCTATTTCACACGATGAGGTTTCTCACGGCAAAGGCGCACTCATAAAGCAGATGCCCGGAAAATATGATGAGCAGTTTGCAGGCGTAAGAGCATTTATAACCTATATGTACGCTCATCCCGGCAAAAAACTCGTGTTTATGGGTACGGAAATCGGTCAGTTTGATGAGTGGAATTACAGGGACTCACTTCAATGGGATTTGCTTGATTTTGAAAAACACAAAATGCTCAGAACATTCTTCAAAGAACTTAACGAATTTTACCTTGACAGCAAGCCGCTTTATGAACTCGACACGGTGTGGAAAGGCTTTGACTGGATTCACCACGACGATTACACAAACAGCGTTATTGCGTTCAAGCGTACAGATAAAAGCGGTGACGAAATCGTTGCCGTGTGCAACTTCCAGCCAATCAGGCGTGACGGATACTGCATAGGCGTTCCGAAATACGGACTTTACGACGAAGTTTTCAACTCTGACGAAGAGCGTTTCGGCGGCAGCGGTGTTGTAAACGGCAAAGATATCAAAACCGAGGTAATGAAAATCCACGGTTTTGACCAAGGGCTCTCTCTCACTCTTCCACCTCTCAGTGTAATTTACCTGAGATGTACAAAAGAGCTTGAACCCGAAACGGCTCAGGAGTCAGCAGAATGAAATTGGTATTTTCAGTCGCAAGGCTGTAATTATATTAAGTTTAAAAAGACACTAAAATAAATATCGGAGGTATTTTAAGATGTTTCCAAAAAAGGAAGTAGTGGCTATGCTGCTTGCAGGCGGTCAAGGCTCTCGTCTTGGCGTGCTTACCAGAAAGCTTGCTAAGCCTGCCGTACCATTTGGCGGCAAATATCGTATTATTGATTTCCCGTTATCTAACTGCGTAAATTCAGGCATTGATGCTGTTGGTATTCTCACACAGTACCAGCCTCTTGTTCTTAACGAATACATAGGCAACGGCCAACCGTGGGATCTTGACAGTATGCACTCGGGTGTAAACTGTCTCAGCCCATATCAGGCTGTTGACGGTGCAGATTGGTATTCAGGTACAGCTAATGCTATTTATCAGAACATTAACTACATTGAGCGTTATAATCCTGAGTATGTGGTTGTCCTCTCAGGCGACCATATCTATAAAATGGATTACAATAAGATGCTTGACTATCACAAAGAAAAGAACGCCGCTTGTACAATTGCTGTAATTGATGTTCCGCTTGAAGAGGCATCAAGATTCGGTATCCTCAACACAAACGAGGACGGCTCAATCTACGAATTTGAAGAGAAGCCTGCTCACCCTAAGAGCACAAACGCATCAATGGGTATCTACATTTTCAGCTGGAAAGAGCTCAAAAAGTACCTTACGGAAGATGAGCTTAAAGAGGATTCAAGCCACGATTTCGGTAAAGATGTTCTCCCTGCAATGCTTGATGCAGGTGAGCGTATGTTTGCATATCCGTTTGAAGGCTACTGGAAGGATGTAGGAACAATCGACAGTCTTTGGGAGGCCAATATGGACCTTCTTGACCCGAAGGTTACTCTCGACTTGAAGGATATTTATTCAAGAAACCCGATGATGCCTCCTCACTATGTTTCAAACGAGGCTAAGATTCAGAATTCTCTCGTTGCCGACGGCTGTAATGTTTACGGTAACCTTGAGTTCTCAATTCTCTTTGCGGGTGTTACAATTGGCAAAAATGCAACCATCAATTCCTCAATTATTATGCCGGGTGCTGTAATTGAAGACGGTGCTGAAGTTCAGTTTGCAATCATTGCAGAGAATACAGTTGTCGGAAAGAACGCAAAGGTCGGACAGAAACCCGAAGAAATGGAAAATCTTGATGACTGGGGCATCACTGTTGTCGGTGCAAATACCGTAATCAAAGAAAACACCGTCATCAAAGCAAAAACTATGATAGACAGCGACACGGAGGTGGACGGCAATGAGAAGTAATAATGTACTCGGTTTCATCTTTGCGGCAACACTTGACGACAAGATTCCGGAGCTTGCATCTTCAAGAACAACAGCAAGCGTTCCGATTGGCGGTAAATACAGACTCATCGACTTTGACCTTTCAAATATGTCAAACTCGGGCATCAACAATGTTGGAATTGTTGCAAAAAGCAACTTCCAGTCACTTATGGACCATGTAGGTTCCGGCAGTGCGTATGACCTTTCAAAGAGAAGAAGTAACCTTTCAATTCTTCCTCCCTATGACGGCAAGGCTTTTTCAAGCTTTGTTGAAACAATCTACAATATGCACGGCTATATTGAGCATTGTCGTGAAGAGTATATTCTTATTTCACAGGGCAATGTAGTTACAAATATAGATTACACAGATGTTTTTGACTTCCACACAAAGAAGAAGGCAGACATTACTCTTATATATAAAAACCACGCAATTCCGCAGGGCTATGACAGACCGATTACCCTTGATGTTGACGAAGACGGCAAGGTAATTCAGGTTTTTGTAAAACCGGGAGTTGTTGACAAAGAGTCAAAGTTTAATCACGCATACGGCTCTGTTCTCATAAAGAAAGATCTTCTTATGAGCGAAATCAGAAATGCACTCAGCGTAAACCAGCTCGATATCAGACGACTTCTTCAGAGCAGCCTTGGCAAATACAGCATTTATGCTTATGAAAACAAGGGTTATTGTGCAGCAATCAGCTCAATTAACGATTACTTTGAGTTCAATATGGACCTTATGAAAAAAGAAGTTAGAGATGAGCTTTTCAATCCACAGAGACCTATCTATACAAAAGTAAGAGATGACGCTCCGTCACGCTACGGACTCACAAGCAATGTAAAAAATTCAATCATTGCACAGGGTTGTGTTATCAACGGTGAGGTTGAGAACTGCGTTATTTCAAAGGGTGTTTATGTTGGCGAAGGCGCAAAGCTTTCTAACTGTATTGTAATGCAGGACACAAAAATAGGTTGCAATACCAACCTTAATTATGTTATCATAGATAAGGATGTTACCATCAAGGATGGTCGCTCACTTATGGGATATGATTCGTACCCCATCTATATCGCTAAAAAATCCGTTGTATAAAGTTGTTTAAACAGGAGGTAATCTTACAATGAGAATTTTATACTGTGCTTCAGAGGCAAACCCCTTCTGTGGCAGTGGCGGACTTGCTGATGTTGCAGGAAGTCTCCCCCATACACTTTGCAGAAAAGGTCAGGATTGCAGAATTGTCGTTCCGCTTTACGGCACAATTCCGCAGGATCTTAAGAACTCGATGAACTTCATCACAAACTTTACTGTACCGGTTGCTTGGCGTCATCAGTACTGCGGTCTGTTCTGGGCAAGATGGAACGACTGTACATACTACTTTATTGATAACGAATATTACTTCAAGAGAGGCACACTCTACGGTCACTATGACGATGCAGAAAGATTTTCTTTCTTCTCCCGTGCAATTCTTGAAATGCTTCCGTACATTGACTTCCATCCCGATATTATTCACTGCAATGACTGGCAGACAGCTCTTGTACCTGTTTACTATTATCTGTTCTATTCACACAGACCATGGTACTACAACATCAAGAGCCTCTTCACAATCCACAACATCCAGTATCAGGGTGAATACGGTTGGGAAGTAAACACAGAGTGCGTCGGCATTCCTGCATCTGAAACAAAGATTCTTGAA
>CACXEX010000170.1 GCA_902766775.1 uncultured Ruminococcus sp.
AGATTTGATGTTCCTAATAATGAAGATCATCTGCATTATTTCAGAAGAAAATGCTATGAGGGGCTTTATAAACATTATGGTGAGAATCCCGACCAATCTCTGATTGACCGACTTGAATATGAAATCAACACGGTGTCGCAAATGGGTTTTGTAGATTACTACCTCATTGTAAATGACTTTGTAAGCTACGCAAAATCATGCCAAATTCCTGTCGGACCCGGCAGAGGCTCGGGCGCAGGCTCACTTTGTGCCTACTGCATAGGCATAACCGCAATTGACCCGATAAAGTACAATCTTCTTTTTGAAAGATTTCTTAACCCTGAGCGTGTAAGTATGCCGGATTTTGATGTTGATTTCTGCAAGGAACGCAGGGGAGAGGTTATTGACTATGTTGTTCGTAAATACGGTGAAGACCATGTTGCACAGATAATTTCATTTGGTACAATGGCGGCAAGAGGTGCAATCCGAGATGTCGGAAGAGTGCTTGAAATTCCATATGCGGCAGTTGATTCAGTTGCAAAGCTTGTTCCCATGGAACACGATATGACAATTGAGGACGCTCTGAAACTTAATCCGGATTTAAGAAGTCGCTACAATAATGATCCACAGACAAAAAATCTGCTTGATGTCGCAATGAGCATTGAGGGAATGCCCCGTCACGCAACAATGCACGCCGCAGGTGTTGTAATTACCGACAAGCCTGTCAGCGACTATGTTCCGCTGTCAAAAAATGACGATAATGTTGTAACACAGTTCACAATGACGGCACTTGAAGAACTCGGTCTTTTAAAAATGGACTTTCTCGGACTTCGAAACTTAACCGTAATCAATGATGCCGAAAAGCAGATAAAACATAAAAATCCCGACTATACTCCCGATATGATTGATGAAAAAGATAAAAAAGTCTTTGAAATGTTTTCAAAAGGACACACAGAGGGTGTGTTCCAGTTTGAAAGTCAGGGTATGAAAAATGTCCTCACTCAGCTTAAGCCGGAACGAATTGAAGACCTTATAGCCGTTACGGCACTTTACCGCCCCGGTCCTATGGACAGCATCCCAACATATATTGACTGCCGTCATAATCCGTCACATATTCGTTACAAACATCCGCTTTTAAAGGGTATACTCGAAGTTACAAGCGGCTGCATAATCTATCAGGAACAGGTTATGCAGATTTTCAGAACGCTTGCAGGCTACAGTCTCGGACGAGCTGATATAGTTCGCCGTGCAATGAGTAAGAAAAAACTCGCCGTAATGGAATCGGAGCGTGAAATCTTCATTCACGGACTTACAGACGATGATGGAAATATCATAGTTGAGGGTTGTATCCGCCGTGGAGTTGACGAAAAAACGGCGATTTCTGTTTATGATGAGATGGAAAGTTTTGCTCACTATGCTTTCAATAAATCTCACGCAGCGGCATATGCCACAATTTCATACAAGACAGCGTGGTTAAAGTGCCATTATCCTCGTGAGTATATGGCAGCTCTGCTTTCAAGTGTGCTCGACAATCAAAACAAACTTGCGTCATATATTACCGAGTGCAAACGCCTTGGAATCCGTGTGCTACCGCCAAATGTCAACGAAAGTAATCTTCATTTTACGGTAAGCGGCAACGATATTCGCTACGGACTTCTTGCCATAAAAAACCTTGGAAGAAATTTCATTGATGAAATCATTTCTGAACGCATAAATGCACCTTATGAAGATTTCTTCGATTTCTGCAAAAGGCTCTATGGCAGAAATATGAATAGCAGAGCGATTGAAAGTCTGATAAAATGCGGTGCGTTTGACGGACTCGGTGCAAACCGCCGTCAATTGCTCGCAATCTATAAAACCGTTCTTGACGATGTTGAGTATGAAAGCAGAAGAAATATGGGCGGTCAGATGTCATTTTTTGATGATATAGGCGTTGATACCCAGTCATCAAAGCCCAAAATTCCCGATTTGCCCGAATTTCCTGTTTCCGAACTTTTGCATATGGAAAATGAAATTGCGGGAATGTACTTAAGCGGTCATCCGCTTGACGATTATACAACCTTTTCAAAGGCAATTCATGCTGACAGAACAGGTGACATAATCAACAATGACGGCGGACTTTATTTCGATGGCAAAAAAGTCAGCCTTGTATGCATTGTGTCAAAAATTAAAACACAGCTTACAAAAAATAACAAGCTTATGGCTTTTGTTAATGCCGAGGACAGGTACGGAATGCTTGAAATAGTAATTTTCCCGAATGTCTATGAAAAATATGCTGCATTTCTCGGTGCAGGCGGTGCATTGCTTTTTAGAGGAACTGTTAATTTAAAGGAAAACGAAGAGCCTAAGGTTATCTGTGACTTCGTTGCTACTGCCCGTACCAATGAAGAATGTAAGAATAATCCGACTGTAATTAAAAATACAGAACCTTCTTCACAAAATTACCGGCTGCAAATCAGAAATAACAATCCGCAAAGACCTGAGGCACTTTATTTGCGTATTGACGACCTCAATACCGATAAATACAACCGTGCAAAGCGTGTGCTTGACATTTTTGACGGCAGAATACCCGTAATTTTCTACCTTACAAATTCAAAAAGAAAGGTAAAAGCACCTTCATCAATGTGGGTTGATATTAACCCGGTTATGATAAAGGAACTAAAATACCAACTTGGCGATGAAAATGTGGTGGCAAAATAGATAAAAACAGACTCCAAAATCTGTTATTTGTAATAAAAATTGGTAAAAGCTATTGAAATTTGCGCTTTTATGTATTATAATTTATGTTGTTAAAATACTTTATCGCATAAAAGTGTAAAAGCATAAAAGCTTAAAAGTGCAAAAGCAGATGATGCTTTACAGCATAAAAGTGCTGAAAGCTTAGGAGGAAATTTAAATGAAAAAAGCTAAAAAAATTGCAGCAGTGGCTCTTGCAGCCGCTACTATGTCACTCGCATTCGCTGGATGCGGTGGTTCTGCCAAAAGTTCAAAATCAGACAGTTCAAGCAATAACGGCAAAGTTTATAACATAGGTATTTGTCAGCTTGTTCAGCACGAGGCACTTGATGCCGCAACAAAGGGCTTTAAAGATTATCTTACAGAAAAGCTCGGCAAGGACAATGTAAAGTTTGATGAGCAGAATGCTCAGGGTGATTCGGCAACTTGTGCAACAATCTGTAACCAGTTTGTTTCTTCAAACTACGACCTTATTCTCGGCAACGGTACAGCAGCTCTTCAGGCTGCATATACAGCAACACCGAATATCCCGATTCTCGGTACATCAATCACTGACTACGGCACAGCACTTGACAAGAGTGACTGGAACGGCGTTTCAGGTATGAATGTTTCAGGTACAACAGACCTTGCTCCGCTTGATCAGCAGGCCGCAATGCTCAAGGAACTTTTCCCCGATGCTAAGAAGGTAGGTATTCTCTACTGCTCCGCTGAAGCAAACTCAAAGTATCAGAGCGATACAATCACTCCTTATTTCAAGGACGCAGGTTATACAGTCAAGTCATATTCATTTGCCGATTCAAACGACGTTGCCGCTGTTGCTAAGACAGCTTGTGATGAAAGCGATGTTCTCTATATTCCGACAGATAACACAGCAGCATCTAACACAGGCATTATTGACAATGTTGCATCAGCAGCCAAGACTCCTATCGTAGCAGGCGAAGAAGGCATTTGTAAGGGTTGCGGTGTTGCAACACTTTCAATTAGCTATGAAGAACTCGGCAGAAAAACAGGTGAAATGGCTTACAACATTCTCGTAAAAGGTGAGGATATCACAAAGATGAAGGTTGAGTCCGCTCCAAATGTTACAAAAGAGTATATTAAAGATCGTTGTGATAAATACGGAATCAAAGTTCCTGAAGATTACACAGCAATCACAGAAAAATAATTCTTATTCAGAATAATATTATTGGCAGGGGTGCCGTGAAAGCGACACCCCGATATTTTATGTACAGGTGGTTTTTATGGATTTTTTAGCAGAATACTTTGGTTCTCTCAATCCTCTGAGCTTTTTATCTGCACTTCCGGGTAATATCGCTCAGGGTATAATCTGGGGACTTATGGGACTTGGTGTATTTCTCACCTTTAAACTTTTGAACTTTGCCGACCTCAGCGTTGACGGTTCATTTGCAACAGGCGGTGCAGTAACCGCTGTAATGCTCATCAACGGCTGTCCCGTATGGGCAACAATTATAGTAGCAATCCTCGCAGGTCTTGCGGCGGGTCTTGTAACAGGACTTCTCCACACACTTCTCGGTATTCCCGACATTCTCGCAGGTATTCTCACACAGATTGCTCTTTACTCAATCAACTTGAATATTATGGGAAAATCAAACCTTCCAATCAGTTACAGAAACTACACGCTTGTTGTTTCTGCAAGTAATATCAATATGGCAATCCTCGTGGGACTTGGAATTTGCGCAATAGTAATTGCCGCAATGTACTGGTATTTCGGTACAGAACAGGGTTCAACAATCCGTGCAACAGGCTCAAACCCTGCAATGAGCAAGGCACAGGGCATTAACATCAACTTTACAAAGGTAATTGCTCTTGCACTTTCAAACGGACTTGTTGCACTTTCGGGTTCACTTTTTGCTCAGTATCAGGGCTTTGCAGATATCAATATGGGTCGTGGCGCAATCGTAATCGGTCTTGCCGCTGTAATTATCGGTGAAGTACTCGGCGAAGCAATTTTCCGCAAGCATATGAACTTCATAATTAGAATGTTGTTTGTAATTGTCGGCGGTATCCTTTATTATATCGCAATGGGTATTGTTCTCTGGCTCAAGATGCCAACAGATGATACAAAGCTCTTCACAGCAATCATTGTAGCAATCTTCCTTGCAGTTCCGTATCTTCAGAAGAAGAGAAAGACTTCATTCAAAAAGGTTGCAAAAATGAATGCTAAAAATGCACAGAAGGAGGGTTAAGAATGCTTGAAATCAAGAATGTATGGAAAACCTTTAATAAAGGCACAGTAAATGAAAAACAGGCACTCTGCGGAGTAAATCTCACCCTCAATGACGGCGATTTTTGTACAGTAATCGGCGGTAACGGCGCAGGTAAGTCAACAACACTCAACGCAATCGCAGGTGTCTGGCCCGTTGACTGCGGTCAGATTCTCATTGACGGCAAAGATATTTCCGCACTTCCGGAGCATAAAAGAGCGCCCTACCTCGGCAGAGTATTTCAGGATCCTATGACAGGCACAGTAGCCGATATGGAAATTATCGAAAACCTTGCGATTGCCGCAAGAAGAGGCAAGAAGAGAGGACTTTCATGGGGAGTAAAGAAAGAGGAGAAAGCTCGTTATCGTGAAATGCTTGCAGAGTTTGACCTCGGACTTGAGGACAGAATGTCATCAAAAGTAGGATTGCTCTCAGGCGGTCAGCGTCAGGCAATCACACTTCTTATGGCAACAATCAAAAAGCCAAAACTTCTCTTGCTTGATGAACACACAGCCGCTCTTGACCCAAAGACGGCCGCAAAAGTTCTTGAACTTTCAGACAAAATCATTGCCGAAAATAATCTCACAGCACTTATGGTAACTCATAATATGCACGATGCAATCGTTCACGGTAACCGTCTTATTATGATGAGTGACGGCAAAATTATCCTCGATATCTCTGGTGAAGAAAAGAAAAACCTTACAGTTGAACATCTTCTCGAAATGTTTGAAAAGGCAAGCGGTTCAAAGCTTGAAAACGACCGTATGCTTTTAAGCAAGGATAAATAATCAAAAATTATATAATATCATATAAAATGCCCGATGTAACAATCGGGCATTTTTATATGCAAAAAACACGTAGATACATATTTTTTCTCGTAGTAACGAATAAGAAGTGCAAATTTAGAAATTTATAATTGCATATTTTTAAATATAAATTTTCCCGCAAAGAAATATTAATTTAAACAACATAAAATCATAGGGTTCTTAATACTCTTAAACACTATTAAAACAATTGTGCAAAATGACGAAAAATATAGCAAAAAATTGGTATAGAATAAAAAGATACTGTCAAAATGCTAAATTTTGCTTTGCTATTGTGCTTTAAATTTACATAATGTACAAATGTTATAAAATCATCAATAAACAATTGAAAAAAATGCCTAAAAGTGCTATAATTGTACAAAATGATTGTTAGAAGTGTATCCGACAGTCACATATTATTAGGTTATGGAGGTAAATTTATGAAAATGAAAACTCAAATAAAACGAAAGGCAAAACGGACGCTTTCATTGCTCCTCACAGCAATGCTTGTTATTTCTACAATGGTAGTTGGTCTGTCAGTAGTTAATGCGGCTACCATGAAGAAAATTTATTTTGTCAATAACTCAAATACTAATTGGAGCACTGTCAACGCTTACTGTTGGACAGATGGCAAAGGCAGCAATGCTGATTGGCCTGGTAAGTCTATGACTAAGGAAGCATTCCATATAGCCGATTATGGGAATGCTGATATTTATTCATACGAGGTTGATACTGATAGTTTCAATAATGTTATTTTTAATAATGGTAGCGGTGGTTCAGGTCAGACAGTTGACTTAGTTTTAACAGCTGATAAAAATATTTTTGTTCCAAGTTCATCAACTGGTGATAACGGAAAGCGAATGGGAACATGGGCTTCTTATTCCGAATTGGCTCCTGTTGCTAAAACAGTAACTCTTACTCCTACAACCCAGAGCATTGTTAAAGGTCAGTCAGCAACAATTACAGCGACACTTACAGAAAAAGCTGATACTGATATTACATTGACTTTGACAGGAACTGATAATTCTACACAGACAGCAACAGTAAAAGGCACAGATACAACTGCTGATTTTACTGTAACTCCTACACAGGATACTACATATACAGTAACAGCTTCTGCTGATAATTATGATTCAGTAAAGAGCGGCAACGCAACTGTAACTGTAACTGTTCCAAAAACCTATTATCTTTGGACATCAACAACTTCAAATGTAACAGATACAGATATGTGGACCGGTACCGAATTGACATATGCAGACGGTTCATATACTGCAAATGTAGTATTCCCAAGCAATGGTCAGAACTACTTCTTTGCTATTAATGAGAGTTCAACAACTCCTAACACTGCTTCTGTTTGGTCATCAAATGCAGATATTAAAGATAATGTTTCAACCTCAGAAACTGGATTTACCAGTGCAATCGATGCTCAGGAAAATAATAATGTATATATTTGTAGACTTGCTTTCCAGAAAGCAAATACAGATGTTAAGTTTACATTTACTCCTTCAAAAACAGTAGTCCTCAGCAGAAATACAACAGAACCTACAACTGCTCCTGTAACCGAGCCATCGACTGCTCCGGTAACAGAACCATCAACAGCTCCGGTAACCGAGCCTTCAACTGCCCCCGTTACAGAGCCTACTACAACGCCTGTAACAGAACCTTCAACAGCTCC
>CACXEX010000171.1 GCA_902766775.1 uncultured Ruminococcus sp.
AAAACAGTATTCGGCGGTATTGACTACTCAAACGGTGCACTTATCGCATCTTCAATCATTGCTATCGTTCCGATTGCTTTTGCTACAATGATGGAGCATATCGGTGATATTTGTGCTATCGGTTCAACAACAGGCAATAACTACATCAAAGACCCCGGCCTTCACAGAACACTTGTCGGTGACGGCCTTGCAACAACACTTGCGTCACTCTTCGGCGGTCCTGCTAACACAACATACGGCGAAAACACAGGCGTTCTCGCTCTTACAAGAGTTTACGACCCGAGAGTAATAAGAATTGCCGCTTACTTTGCCGTTGCAGTATCATTCTTCCCGATTGTTTCGGTAATTATCGGTTCAATTCCAAGCTGTATTATCGGCGGTATTTCATTTGTTCTTTACGGTATGATTTCTGCTATCGGCGTAAGAAATGTTGTTGAAAACAAGGTTGACTTCACAAAGAGCCGTAACCTTATCGTTGCCGCTGTTATCCTTGTTTGTGCGCTCGGTCTCTCAAGCGACACAGTAAGCTTTGCAATCGGCAGTGCTACAATCACACTTTCACCGCTCGCAGTTGCATCAATCGCAGGTATCGTCCTCAACGCAATCTTCCCCGGTAAAGACTATAAGTTCGACACAGAAGATGTTGCCGACGCCGCAAACTTTGAAAAAGAAGTTAAACCAAAAGAGAAGAAAGAGAAGAAAGAGAAGAAGTAATTTTTCTTTGAATATCTGTAATATAAAACAGCCGTATTTTTACGGCTGTTTTTTTGTGTGTATTCTGCAGCAATCACATTGCGACATTTATAAAACTATATTTATTAAATGTTTTGTAATATTACTTGCGGGCGTCCAATGAACGCCCCTACTGAATGATATAAAAAAAGGGTACTCGTTTGAGTACCCTATAATTTTTAATTATTAACTTCGCCGTGCTCGGGAGATATAAATTGTTTAAAACTCAAACTATCTTCACGAACGGGGAACGGCGGCTCGCCGTGCTCGGGAACTGAAAGTTGTTCCTTAATCAACCTATCTACACGAACATGCCACGGGGCTGCCCCGGCTTACATTTCGGTGATGATTTCGTTGATTGTTTTTCCCGGAGGAATCATCGGGAGAACATTTGCATCGGGACTGATGTGACAGTCAACAACAACAGGCTTGTTCATTTCAAAAGCCTTTGTGAGAACGGGCTTAATTTCTTCGGGTTTTGTGATTCTGAGACCGTCAATGCCGAAGGCGTTTGCAAGCTTTACAAAGTCTGTTGCTCTGTGTGGATCGGTCTGTGAAAAACGACTGCCGTAGAAGAGTTTCTGCCACTGACGAACCATACCGAGAACCGTGTTGTTCATAACAACTACAACAACAGGGAGTTCGTAGGACTTCATTGTTACGAGTTCGTTCAAGTTCATATGGAAACTGCCGTCACCTGTGATGAGGCAAACCCTGTCGTCGGGGCGAGCGCACTGTGCACCGATTGCGGCACCCATACCGTAACCCATAGTACCCATACCGCCTGATGTGAGAAGGGTTCTGCTCTCCATAATCTCGCTGAACTGTGCAACCCACATCTGGTGCTGACCGACATCTGTTGCGATGATGTCTGACGGGCACTTGATTTCATTGATTACATCAAGAACCTGCTGTGGGAGCGGAAGGTCGCACTCAGGAAGCTTTTTGTCGTCAAAATGATGTTTCCATTCTTCAATCTTGCCGAGCCAGTCGGGATGATTCTGCTGATCAAGACCGATTGTAAGAGCAATAAGAATTTCTTTTATGTCGCCGAGAATGTATTCGTCAACCTTGACATTCTTGTTGATTTCTTTTTCGTCAATTTCAAGCTGAACAATCTTTGCCTGTTCGCCAAACTTTTCACGGTCGCCTGCTACACGGTCGGAGAATCTTGCACCGCACGCAATCATAAGGTCACATTCGGCTGTCGCCATACCTGTTTCGTAGCCGCCGTGCATACCAATGTTGCCAACGCAGAGGGGGTGGTCAGCCGGAATACAGCCAAGTCCCATAAGTGAACAGCAAACGGGAGCGTCAATAAGCTCTGCAAATGCCTTGAATTCTTCGCTTGCGTCTGCACTGATAATGCCGCCGCCGGCATAAATCATAGGACGCTTTGCGTTTTTAATCATTTCCTGTACAACACGAACCTTTTCGGGATTTCTGATTTCAAAAATCTTTGGTCTTTCAGGAATAGTATGTACAAATTCTGTCTTGTTGGCGGTTACATCCTTTGGAACATCAACAAGGACAGGACCTTTTCTGCCATGCTGTGCCAGGGCAAATGCCTTGCGGAGTGTATCAGCAAGATCCTCAACCTTTTCAACAAGGTAACTTGCCTTTGTGATTGGCTTTACGATGTTTACAATGTCAACTTCCTGAAAGCTGTCTCTGCCAAGCTGGTCGGTTGTTACATTGCCTGTGATTGCAACCATCGGAATGCTGTCGATGTTGGCTGTTGCAAGACCTGTTACAATGTTTGTTGCACCGGGGCCTGATGTTGTCATAACAACACCTGTTTTGCCCGTTGCTCTGGCATAACCGTCAGCCGCATGAGAAGCGCCCTGTTCGTGCGCTGTGAGAATGTGACGGATTTTGTCGCTGTATTTATAAAGTGCATCATATGTATTGAGTGCCGCACCGCCCGGATAACCGAAAACTGTGTCAACACCCTGCTCAAGCAGACACTCGCAAATGATTTCTGCACCTGTAAGCTGCATATATATCTCTCCCTTGTATTGTAGTATTATTCAAAAAATAATGCTATCTTTTATTTTATCCAAATGTACTAATATTGTCAATAGAAATCGAAAAAGAGAACACCGTATAAAAGAAAAATCGGGGAGCAAAAGCGCTCCCCAATTATTGGTTAAACATAATTTAATTATTTTTGAGATATTCGCTGATTGCTGCAACCGTCTTTTTGCTGGCAAGTTCGCAGAATTTTACAAAATCAACGCCCTTGTTTTCGTCAAGGTCATCGGAGATTGCTCTGATGATTCCGTATGGAGTTTCAAGTGCATTGCAAACATGACCGATTGCCGCACCTTCCATTTCACAAACGAGAGCGCCGAATGTGTCGGCAATTTTTTTACGCTTTTTGCGGTCTGAAACAAAGATGTCACCGCTTGCGATAATGCCCTGCTCAACCTTGGTGTCAGGGAGAGTTTTGCAAGCCTGCGTGAGCTTTTTAACAACTGTTTTGTCGCAGTCAAAGAACATCTTTGTGCCGTCAGGAAACGAAACCTCGCCCTGCTTGTCGCCGAGAGCGGTTGTGTTCATATCGTGCTGAACAGATTTTGTCGCAACAACAATGTCGCCGATTGATACGAGGGGGGAGAGTGAGCCGCCCACACCGCTGTTGATTACAACTTCGGGATTGTACTTTTCAATAAGCACAACGGCGCACATTGCGGCATTAACCTTGCCGACACCGCAGACTACAACTGCGATGTCCTTGCCGTGCAGAGTGCCTGTGGTGAATTTCATTCCTGCAATTTCTTCGGTTTGTGTGTTCTGAGAAAGGGCGATGATTCCGTCAGCCTCAATCTGCATGGCACATATAATTCCTGTCATAATTTTTCCTCCGATTTGGTGTTGATGTTAATGTAATTCGTAGGGCGGATATTACCCGCCCGTATGGCAATAGTGCAAATTTTAAATTGTTTAAAAATTTATAAATTAAACAATGTTGTTGTTACAATGTAGGGGCGAACCTCGTTCGCCCGCGGGAGAACACGGTTCTCCCCTACAGACAATACATATCTTTCATCATATCAAAAGTTATGTAATAGACAAAAGGTTTCATCAATCAAGTGCACATATTATTGGGTTAGAGATAAACCGCTTGTTTGTGTTAAGTCGAACCGATTTTACAATCGTTTCGATTGGCGTTCACTGAACGCCGCTACAGTATAGCAATCACATTGTGACAATTATAAAATTATACTTATCAAATGTTTTGTAATATTACTTGCGGGCGGATAATATCCGCCCCTACGGGTTCGTAGCATTTATAAAGTTTGTTTTAACATATAATCTGTACCGTTACTTGCGGGCGGCCGATGACCTCCCGTCTGAAATATAGTCGCAATGCGTTGTGCATAAATGCACTGCCTATTGCTCGTTATTTCAGACAGCGCATTGCTCCCTTTATCCGCCACCGGCGGCGGTCGCAAGGCTACCCCTACGGGTTTGCATAAACAATTGCTATGCTACGCTCGGGCATAATGTGTTGTGAATTGTACAAACTGTCTTCACGAGAGGGGTGCGAGGCACTCGCCTAAAAATTGTCGGTTTCGTACATAATAATGGATAGAGCGGCTAAGGGGGCGGTTTCGGCACGGAGAATTCGTTTGCCGAGGGTTGCCGCCTGACCGCCGATTGCGGTTACGCTGTCAACTTCCGATTGTTCAAATCCGCCTTCACTGCCGATAAACATTCCGATAGTTTTCGGCTTTGTACCGCCGAGAATTTTCTTGACGGATTCTCCGCCCATTTCGTAGAAAAATACGGTCTTTTCATTCTGCTTTGTCTGTTCTGCCGCCTCTTTAAACGAAACGCATGGAGTCACTTCGGGAATAATGCCCCTGCGGCTCTGCATTGCCGCCTGAAGGGCAATTTTCTGCCAGCGCTCGCACTTCTTTTTCAGCGACTTTTCATCGGGACGGGAAACGCATCTTGCCGAAATCATTGGCACAATTCTGCTGACTCCGAGTTCCGTACACTTCTGAACAATGTAGTCCATTTTGTCGCCTTTCGGGAGTGCCTGATAAAGCGTAACAAAAACATCGGGTTCGTTTTCGCACGGTTTTTGTGAGATGATGTCAACCGTAACTTCGCCCTGTGTGATGAGTGCAATTTTACATTCATACTGCGTTTTGTCGGGAGAAACAAGGGTGATGTCCTCGCCTGTACGCATACGCAGCACCTTTGCAATATGCTTTGCGTTTTCTCCGACAAGGGTGTAGTTGTTGCCGGATATATTTTCTTCGGTAAAAAACCAAGCCATAAGATTACCTCTTTTAATAAGCGGTTTTGCGTACCGCTGTCCTTTTCTATTAATATAGCAAAAAACAAAAACAATTGCAATATTCATATGCCGGTGTTAAAATATGGATATACGAAAAATTTTCGGAGATGATTAATAATGGTAACTCTGACAGATATAGATGTGATTCAGCTTTTGAGAAAAAACAATCTCAATGCCGACACACTTCAGGAAAATGTTGTTTCAAAGCTCCGTGAAAAGGGATTAAAGCTTGCAACTGCAGAAAGCTGCACGGGCGGTCTTTTAAGCGAAAGAATCACCGCAGTCAGCGGTGCAAGCGAAGTGTTTGACTTTGGCGTCTGCACATATGCAAATGAAATGAAGCATAAGGTGCTCGGAGTTTCAAATGAAACCTTGTCTGTACTGGGAGCAGTTTCGGCTGAAACGGCA
Source organism: uncultured Ruminococcus sp. (assembly GCA_902766775.1). Taxonomy (GTDB): domain Bacteria; phylum Bacillota; class Clostridia; order Oscillospirales; family Acutalibacteraceae; genus Ruminococcoides. The sequence continues at coordinate 5,453 of CACXEX010000171.1, forward strand.
ATGCAGATGGCAGAGGGTGCAAGAAATGTTTCGGGTGCGGATTTAGCCGTAAGTACAACGGGAATTGCAGGCCCTACGGGCGGAACTCCCGAAAAACCTGTCGGTCTTGTTTACTGCGGAATCAGCACAAAAGACAAAAGTTATGCGATAAAACTTATGCTCGGTGGCAGTATTAACAAGACAAATTCAAGAAGCTATATAAGAAAACTAACTTCTGACGCTGTTTTGCTTACTATTTTGAGTATATTGCAATAACTTGTCATTGTTAAAAAAATAACTTGTAAAAATTTAGATTATGTGCTAAAATTATCTTGATACTGTGGGTTCAGGGGCGAGTTGCGCCCGAATTCGCAGATTTAAAAATTTAATATTCCGTCAGAATGGAGTTGATTTTTATGGCTAGAAGCGCAGGTGTTCTCCTTTCGATTACTTCGCTTCCATCCCCCTACGGTATCGGCACCATCGGCAAAGAGGCTCGCAAGTTTGCTGACTTTTTGAAAAAGTCAGGCCAGAAAATCTGGCAGATTCTCCCCGTTGGACCGACAAGTTACGGTGATTCACCGTATCAGTCTTTTTCAACTTACGCAGGCAACCCCTACCTTATCGACCTTGACACTCTTTGTGAAGAGGGTCTTGTAACTAAGGAAGAGATTATGAGCTACGATTGGGGCTCAAATGACGCCGAAGTTGATTATGAGAAAATTTACAACAGCCGTTTTGAAGTTTTAAAGATTGCTTACAATAACTTCAAAAAAGGCGACCAGAAGGCGTTTACATCCTTTAAGCGCAAAAACAGTTCATGGCTCAAGAACTACGCACTTTATATGGCAGTTAAGAAGAGCTTTAATATGGTTTCCTGGACAGAATGGCCGGATGAGGAAATCAAAATGCGTGATGAGGCTGCCGTAAAGCGTTATGAGCGCAAGCTTAAGGACGATGTTGATTTCTGGAAGTTTGTACAGTTTAAATTTTATGAACAGTGGGAGTCCTTCCGTGCGTATGTAAACGGTCTTGGTATCAAGATTTTGGGCGATATGCCAATCT
>CACXEX010000172.1 GCA_902766775.1 uncultured Ruminococcus sp.
TCAACTCTTGTGTTCGGTAAGGACGCATATGTTACTGTTGAGATTGAGGGCGAAGGCACTCAGACAATTGTAAAGGGCTTTGGCTCAGGCGGTACATCTGACCCACTCGACCAGAGAGCAACACAGGGCTGGAAAACAACTCACGGCGTAGGCATTATCGGTCAGACAAGAATGGTTCGTATCGAATCAGCCTCATCTCTCAACACAGTAGCACAGACAGCTTCTCCGGCTGTCGCATGATCGGGAGGTATATAACCTATGGCAACAACAAAGAAAGCTGCAGAGACGGCAGAAAATACAGAAGTATCGGCAGCGGAAACTACTGCCGATACCGTAACAATTGAAAAATCTCAGCTTGATAAGCTCCTTGGAATGTATGACGAGTTGCAAGAAATCAAGAAGAGTATGCCGATCGACCGCAAGGCGGAAAAAATCAAGCAGGACAAGGAACTTGCAAAGCTGATTGAAAAGGCAAACAAGGAAAGTGAAGAACTTGTTGAGTACATCGCTCCGACAGGTTCGATGAAGTCAAACAAGAATATTGAGGTCAACATCAACGGTGTGCAGTACACGGTGCCGAGAGGTGTTAAAACAAACATTCCCCGCAAGGTTGCGGAGATTATTGACAACTCAATTAAGCAGGCTGAATTTGCACAGGGCGTGCAGGACAAGGCTGCCGAGATTGCCCAGCAGGCAATTGCCGAGGGCAGAATCTAATTTGATATCAAGGAATAAATTGTACTCCTTACACAAAATTCGCAGAAGGGCGGGGGCGGTAGCTTCCGCCTTTTTGCGTACAATAATATTTGAGAGGTGATTATATGACACTTGACAAGGTAATTGAAAGAGTGAAAAATCTTAAAAGCGGATATGATGTGTCCGATGAGGACATTATAAGTTACATTAATGAGGTAGAAATGGAAATTATCAGTAATGTGATAAGTAATCGTGAAGGTGATAATTGCATAGTTGGAACATACGGAAACTATCAGATTGATACTGACCGTGACTTTGAACTTCTTGCACCTGCTCCATATGACAGGATGTACGAGGTTTATTGTGCGGCACAGATTGACAGGGACTACGAAGAGGCCGAAAGATATTCCGTTGATATGAGCGTATATAATCAGCTGAGGCAGGATTTTGGAATGTTTTGGTTCAGAACGCACCCACAAAAGAAACGATATAACTTTCACATTGGTTAAGAGGTGACAATATGCTACCCGAATTAAGAATACCGAGGAGAGACACAACGAGCATCAGTATATTCAGAGGATTAAACAGAAGTCCGAACACAGGCTTTTCAAGGGTTTCAAGCTCATCAAGCAGTATTTACACAGAGTTCAAAGATTTAAAAAATATGACTTCTGATAAATACCCGCAGCTTGCACCGAGATCAAACCGTTCTCGAATTACATCTGACAATAAAATCAAAATAATTTCAAACCTTTTATCCGCTAATGCAGGTTTGATTTATATTGACTCTGACAAAAATTTGCATATCGGCTCAGAGATTACAAAGATTGATGAGATTGACGCAGGCAAACAGCACAATATTGTTTTATACGGCAACAAGGTAGTTGTATTCCCCGAAAAAATTTCGGTCAATATGAGTGATAAAAAGGTGACGATGATTGATTGTCAAAACAAGGATTTAAGCACACAAGTAGCCGCAAAGGGCAATCAGCAAATTGATGCCTCGCACTATGATTATGCTTATGCGGCTTGCTCAATTGCAAGAAGCTATTATGATGCGTCTGCAAACAAAAATTACAGACCGAATGTAACACTATACACTAACTACGATTTGACAAATGAAAAATATCAATTAAAAGACAACAGCGAAATGATTGATGTATTCGGTTCTCACGCAAATACGATAGGCACTGTATTTGAAAGTTACAATAGCTTTTATACCGTTATAGGCAAAAGTAAAAAAGACGATACATATAAGCATAACAGATTAATCACTTTTAAGAAGCTGTCCTACAAATTTAATTACACAACTATCAGAGCAAAAGGTATAGGCACTAATATACAGGCAGGAGATTTTGTGAAGATAAGCGGATTGACTGACTCTCTTGTCAGTACAGATGCCGAAAGCTATGTCGATAAGACCTATGTAGACAATCTTAACGGCAAAACATTCAAAGTTTATTATGTCACCGAAAATGAACTTGTAATTAAGTGCGAGCTGGAATCAAGCGTGCCGTATTCAGGTACAGTAACGGTGGAGCGTATTTCTCCCGATTTTGACGAAGGAAAAATTGTTGAGCTGCAAAACCGTTTGTGGTGTTGCTCTTCCGAAAATAACGAAATCTATTGTTGCAAGCAGGGCGATGAACGAAACTGGCAGGCATACGGTGACGGCATAAGTACAGACAGCTGGGCTATGACTTGTGGCAAAGAGGGAAAGTTTACAGGAATCGCAACACGAGGGGACAGCGTAATCTTTTTTAAAGAAAACTACGCTCTGAAAATTTACGGGACGAAACCGAGTAACTTTACTCTCGGAGAATACAATGTGCCGGGTGTTGAAATTGGAAGCGAAAAGAGCCTTGTGAATATCAACTCAACCTTGTTTTATCTCGGCCATAACGGTGTTTATGCTTATCAGAGCGGTAGTTTGCCGGCTTTAATAAGCGAAGAACCTTTGTGGGGGCATACATATAAAAACGCAGTCGGCGGCAGACACGGAAATAAGTATTATATCTCCGCAGAAAGAGATGACGGAGAACAAGAACTCCTTGTGTACGATACCGACAAAGGCTTGTGGCACAAAGAGGACGATACAAAGATGATTGACTGCACAACATACAACGGTGTGCTTTATTGGCTTGATGATACCAAAGAAAACATTATGTGTCCGGACAACGCGCATAATCTGCTTGTTGACGATACGAAATATGAATATCAGCGGGAAGATTGTTTTGAGTGGTCAGCAGAAACAGGCGACCTTTACGACAGCGAATTTAATGTAAAGAATATCGGGAAGATACGAATCGGCATTAAGGCTGAAAAGGGAGCAAAGGTCAGTTTGTTTGTGCAGTATAAGGACAATGGCGAATGGCGGAAAGTCAGCGAAATGCTTTACAGTGAGAAAAAGCCAAGAGTATTCGCCGTAGCTTTACGGAGAGCTGAATATTTAAGGCTTAAACTTGTAGGCACAGGACAGGTCGAAATATACGGAATTGACATCGAGCACAGTAGAGGAAGTGATAAGCGTGGCTACATTTAAACTTGATCCACCGCCCTCAACGAATGACATAGGTGAGATGCGGAACTATCTAAACGATATGTACGAACAGTTGGCTTTTGTTTTAAGCAACATTGACAGCGACAACATAACAGATGATTTTCTTTCTGCAATCGGACAGTCACAAAAAGGAAGTGAAAAATAATGGCTTATACATACAAGGTTTACGGCACGGGCGATGTTGACAATGCGGTTAATAACTACAACCGTGTTTCCTCATCAGCACCGACATATGCTGACAGCTACGACACCAGACAGGCTCGTCAGCAGGCAGACAACTACGCAAACTCATACACCGACAAAATCAATAAGGGATACACAAGCAAATACAAGGGTACA
>CACXEX010000173.1 GCA_902766775.1 uncultured Ruminococcus sp.
ACAACAAGCCGCGAGCAGGTTATCATCAACACATGGTACGGCGGTGAGATGAAGAAGGGTATGTTCTCAATGATGAACTACTACCTCCCGCTCAAGGGCATCGCATCAATGCACTGCTCAGCTAACACAGACAAGAATGGCGAGAACACAGCTATCTTCTTCGGTCTTTCAGGTACAGGTAAGACTACACTTTCAACAGATCCTAAGAGACTCCTCATCGGTGATGACGAGCATGGCTGGGACGACAACGGCGTATTCAACTTTGAAGGCGGCTGCTATGCTAAGGTTATCAACCTTGACAAAGAGTCAGAGCCTGACATCTACAACGCTATCAGAAGAGACGCTCTTCTAGAAAATGTTACTGTTGACAAGGAAGGCAAGATTGACTTTAACGACAAGACTGTAACAGAGAACACTCGTGTATCATATCCGATTGATCACATCGACAACATTGTTCGCCCTGTTTCTTCAGCTCCTGCTGCAAAGAATGTAATCTTCCTTTCAGCTGATGCTTTCGGCGTACTTCCGCCTGTTTCAATCCTCACACCTGAGCAGACAAAGTACTACTTCCTCTCAGGCTTCACAGCTAAGCTTGCAGGTACAGAGCGTGGCATCACAGAGCCAACTCCAACATTCTCAGCTTGCTTCGGTCAGGCATTCCTCGAGCTTCATCCTACAAAGTATGCTGAAGAGCTCGTTAAGAAGATGGAAATGAGCGGTGCTAAGGCATACCTCGTAAACACAGGTTGGAACGGCACAGGCAAGCGTATCTCTATTAAGGATACTCGTGGTATCATCGACGCTATCCTTGACGGTTCTATCACAAAGGCTCCTACAAAGACAATTCCACACTTCAACTTTGAAGTTCCTACAGAGCTCCCAGGCGTTGATTCAGGCATCCTCGATCCTCGTGACACATATGCAAATGTTGCTGATTGGGAAGAGAAGGCTAAGGATCTTGCAAGCCGTTTTGTTAAGAACTTTGCTAAGTACGAAGGCAACGAAGCCGGTAAGGCTCTCGTTGAAGCAGGTCCTAAGGCTTAATTTGCCCGACTGTGCTTAACGCATCATAATTGGTGCAACCTTTATCTAAATAAAAATTTCACCCGAAAGGTTTTTGAAAAAATTCCTTTCGGGTGTTTTTTTATTTGTATTGCTTTTGTTCCAAGTCTGGTATATAATTTAACTAGTGTATTTTTATGATAGTAAAGAATGGTGTTTATGATGTCGCAAATTCAATACATGACCGCAAAAGAAGCGGCTGATAAATGGAATATTTCTCATAGAAGGGTTATTACATTGTGTCAACAAAACAGAATACCAAACACAGCGATGCTTGGTAATATGTGGATAATACCTAAAAATGCTCAAAAACCAGGGGATTTAAGATTATTATCATCAGTAAAATCTAATTTTGCAAAACCTTTTGTAAAATGGGCAGGTGGAAAAGGTCAGTTAATTCCACAAATAAAAAAATATTATCCACCATGCTTGGGAACCAAAATAAAAAAATATTGTGAACCCATGGTAGGTGCTGGAGCCGTTTTGTTTGATATTTTGAACACCTATGATATGGACGAAGTGTTAATTAATGATACAAATGCTGAATTGATAAATCTCTATAAAATAGTAAAATCTCAGGTCGAGTTGCTGATTGAGAATTTAAGTATTCTTGAAAATGATTATTTAACAAGAAATGAAACGCAGAGAAAAGAATATTATTATAATCAAAGACTTTTATTTAATGAGTTAATAACTAATCCAAATGATAAAAATGCTTTAATGAGAGCATCTATATTCGTTTTTTTAAATAAGACTTGTTTTAACGGTTTATATCGAGTGAACCGAAACGGATTATTTAATGTACCGATAGGTTCTTATAAAAATCCGACCATATGTGATAGAGATAATTTGTTACATGTTTCTAAGTTGTTGCAAAATGTTAATTTTTCTGTAGGTGACTATCATAGTATAGAAAATTTTGTGGATAGTTCTACTTTTGTGTATTTTGATCCTCCTTATAGACCTTTGACAAAAACCTCGGATTTTACAGCCTACAATAAAACCGATTTTGGTGACAATGAGCAGATTGAATTGGGAGAATTTATAAATTCACTTGCAAATAAAAATATATGTGTAATGGCGAGTAATTCGGATCCTAAAAATGTTGATGAGAATGATAACTTTTTTGATGATATATATTCAGAATTGAATATATATCGAGTTTCAGCTAAACGCTCTATCAACAGTAAAGGAAAAGGCAGAGGAAAAATAAAAGAACTCTTAATTACAAGTTATTAAAAGGAGATGTATTTATGAGAAACTTTGAAAATTGGTTATCGACTTTTAGAGCGAGTATAGCAGATTACGGCTATTATGTTGATTTTGAAAAAATTTACGAAAATGTTGATGCAATAAAGGTTGAATTAAATATTTTAAATTCCTTAATTGGTTCTGAAAATATTGAGATTGATTTTGAAAATTTGATAAGAAAATATCCCGAGGTATTGAAATGTATTCCTTTACTTTTGGCAGTAAGGGCAAAGGAGATATATTGTCAAGATGAAAATGGTGGTTATTTATATAAATTTGATTTTGGTAAATATCCTCCAAATAGTCATTTGCATTATGAAAGATACAAATATTTCATGAATAAAACAGGGTTGTTTGATTTATTGCAAAATCATAATATTAAAAATTTGGTTGATTATGTAACAGGTGTAGAAACAGGATTGGATTCTAACGGTAGAAAAAATCGTGGCGGTCATCTGATGGAAGATTTAGTAGAGAGTTTTATACAAAAAGCGGGATTTATTAAAAATATTAATTATTATAAGGAAATGTATATTCATGAAATAACAGATAGGTGGGGTATAGATTTATCGGCTATTTCTAATCAAGGAAAAACAGAAAAGCGTTTTGATTTTGTAATTAAGACTGAAAATATGATATATGGAATTGAAACGAATTTTTATAGCAGTGGTGGCAGTAAATTAAATGAAACTTCCCGTAGTTATAAAACCCTTGCACTTGAAACCGATACTATTGACGATTTTACATTTGTTTGGTTTACAGATGGCAAAGGCTGGACGAGCGCTCGCCATAATCTTGAAGAAACTTTTGATATTATGGAACATGTCTATAATATTAAAGATTTGGAAAACAATATAATTAATGAGGTCATTAGATAATGACGAAAAAAATAACTAAATGGGAACCAGAAGATTTTGAGTTGGAGATGACTACACATTGGTCATTCCCAAAACGAGGGAATTGGGCTACGCACGATGCGAAATGGCGAGGAAATTGGTCACCATACATACCGAGAAATATCATATTAAGATATTCACAAGAAAATGATTTGATTTTGGATCAGTTTGCAGGTGGTGGAACAACTCTTGTTGAAGCAAAATTATTGAATCGTGATATTATTGGCGTAGATGTTAATGATGTTGCACTTGACAGATGTAAAGAAAAAATATCATTTGAACATGAGGGTGCAAACGGAAAAGTGTATTTGCACAAAGGCGATGCAAGAAAACTTGATTTTATACCTGATGAAATTATTGACTTGGTGTGTACGCATCCGCCATATGCCAATATAATAAAATATAGTGAGGATATACCTGAAGATTTATCTTTGCTTAAAGTTCAAGATTTTTTAAAAGAAATGGAAAAGGTAGCTACGGAGAGTTTTCGTGTCCTTAAACAAGGCAAATTTTGTGCAGTACTTATGGGAGATACCAGACAAAAAGGTCATATGGTTCCTATGAGTTTTGAAGTTATGAAGATTTTTCAAGATGCGGGTTTTACTTTGAAAGAGTTGATTATTAAGGAACAACACAATTGTAGAGCAACTGGCTATTGGAAAACTAATAGCGTTAAATATAACTTTCTTTTAATAGCACATGAATACTTATTTGTATTTCATAAAATATAACAACAGCCACAAGGCAAATTATCTGTCTTGTGGCTGTTTTGTGGTTTGTTGATTTTACAAAAATGCGGACATTTCTTTTATGTTTTCTTCTTCGGTTTCTAACATCCTTTTGGCGAGGAGGCTGACATGGGGGTCATTGCCGTTATATTCTCGGATTTTGCGTGACATTTTATTCACTCCCATTGTGTTGCCTTTTATCATCATTTCGGCAATATGCGAAGATGACGAGTCACGCTTCAAATCCCTTTGTGCGGCATAGCGTGTCATTGCTTTTGTCATATTACTCACTCTGTGTGGCTCTGCACCACGATTTTGCAACATTTTATTTGCACAATGATACAGCTTTCCGTATTTAATAAGATGTTCGCACAAAACACCGTCAACCTTGCTGTCCTTCAAACTTTTCCTCACGCTCGTAATTCCCTGACAGCCCATTTCGGCATTCTGCAAAACGCAGTTGAGCATTTCAATATCGTTAGTCATAACAAATCACCTCTGTAGATATTATTTACGGGAATTTTTGTATTTATGCAACCGTAAAAAATTAGGTTGCAACACAGCCGTTTTTATGGTTTAATATCTATTAGATAATAAAAAATAGGTGATTTTATGGTTGACGCAAAGTTACATACAATAAAACTTCCGTATCCCGACAAGGACGACAGAAATGTTTGGGTTTATGTTCCGTCACATTCCGACGGTGAAAAACTTCCCGTTGTATATATGACTGACGGACAGAATCTTTTTGACGATAATTCAACTCCGCACGGTTCGTGGGAGGTTGTAAAAGCTGTTGAATACGAGCGGAAAAGCGGTGTCGGCAACGCTGTAATCGTAGGTATTGACAACGGTAATGCTTGGCGTGACAGCGAGCTTACACCGAAATCAATTGGTGAGGTTCAGCACCTTGAAATGCTCTGTGAGGATTTCAAACCCGAGGGCGAAATCTTTGATAATTTTCTTATGAATACCGTCATTCCGTATGTTGAAAATAATTTTCCCGTATGCACCGACAGACAGAATGTTGCCGTCTGCGGAAGTTCATCGGGCGGACTTATGTCATTCTTTTCGGCTGTTGAACACCCGGAAAAATTCGGCTATGCAGGTGTGTTTTCTCCTGCATTTCTCTGTTACACAAGAGAGGATTGGGCGAAATACCTTTCGACAAAAATTGTTGAAAATATGCCATACCTCTACATCTATACAGGTAACGGTGACGAGCTTGAAGAGATGATTTTTGAAAGCACCGAAATGCTCTACGAACTTTTGGAAGAAAGCTTCTACCCGTATGACAGAATGAACGAGGTCATTCTTTTTGAAAACGCACACAATGAAAAATCTTGGCGAGAAATTTTCCCCGATTTTCTCCACACATTTTTGAGCAGACTTTGATAATATGAACAGCAAAATTGATATAAAAATATGCACCATTGATATGCTGACGGACCTGCAATATCTTTGCAGAACAACTTTTTACGAAACTTTCTCCGATTCAACCAATGAGGAGGATATGCGAAAATTTCTTGCAGAAACTTATTCAGCGGAAAAGCTGTCAGCAGAACTTGCAAACTCCGAAAGTGTAACCTTTATAGCGTACAAAAACGGTACACCTCTCGGATATTTAAAACTGAATATCGGCAATGCGCAGACTGAAAAATGCCTTGACAATGCGCTTGAAATTCAACGCATCTATATTCTGAAAAGTGCCAAAGGACAGGGCATAGGCTCAGCCCTTATGCAGATTGCGGAGAATTTTGCAAGTGAGAAAAAACTTTCAACAATATGGCTCGGTGTGTGGGAACATAACGAGCCTGCAAAGAAATTCTACAAATCAAAAGGATATGAAAAATTTTCACAACACACATTTGTCATTGGTGACGATATGCAAACCGATTTCCTTTTGAAAAAGGAAATTTTATGATTTGGGGCAAAACAAAAGGACAGCCTTTAAGACTGTCCCCAAAATGTGATTTGGTCTAAATCGAAATTATGCGATGATTTCGCCGTCAACCGTACCGCCAAGACCTGCGGCATTTGATTCGTCTGTATCAATGTGCATTGCAGGAGCGTAGTTTGCGTTTACTCTGATTACAACATCACCGAATGTTGTTGCTCTGCCTGTATTTTCGCCAACCTTAACCGAAACGAGCTGTTTGTCTTTAAGACCAAACTCCTCGGCAGTTTTCGGATCAAGGTGAATGTGTCTTTTAGCGGCAATTACACCGCATTCGATTTCAACTTCGCCCTCGGGACCGACAAGCTTGCAACCGGGTGTGCCTGCAATATCGCCTGATTCTCTGACAGGAGCGGCAATGCCGAGCTTACGAGCGTCTGTAAGAGAGATTTCAACCTGATCTGCACTTCTTTCGGGACCGAGAATTGACATTTTCATTTCACTTTTCGGACCTACAACAGTTACCTTTTCAACACAGGCAAACTGTCCGGGCTGTGAAAGATTCTTTTTGTTTGTAAGAGTTGCGCCCTTGCCAAAGAGAGCCTCAAGAGTTTCTTTGGTAACATGAACATGATGCGCTGATGTTTCAACCATTACTTTCATTTTGTGTACCACCATCCAATTAGAATTCGCCGTACGGCTTCGTGTTCATTTTACTACTTTATTCTTGCAATTTCAACATTTTTGATAAATTTAAATCTTTATTTTGGGAGAGAAAATTATGTATAATACCTGGGAAGAATTAAAATCGGCTTGTGAAAACTGTCACAGGTGTGAACTCTGCGAAACTCGCACAAATGTTGTTGTGGGCGTCGGCAACGAAAATGCAGAGGTTATGTTCATCGGTGAAGGTCCTGGTGAAAACGAGGATCTTCAAGGCGAACCGTTTGTCGGCAGAGCAGGCAAACTGCTTGACAAAATGCTTGCGGCTGTTGACCTTGACAGAAACAAGAATATTTACATTGCCAATATGGTAAAGTGCCGTCCGCCGAAGAACCGTGATCCAAAGCCCGAAGAACAGGAAATGTGCATTGAGTGGCTCAGAACACAGGTGAGAATGATCAAGCCGAAAATTATTGTCTGTCTTGGCAGAATTGCGGCGGCAAGGCTTATTAAATCGGATATCAAAATCACAAAGGAACACGGTCAGTGGATTGAGAAAAACGGTGTGCTTATGATGGCAATGCTTCATCCTGCGGCAATTTTGCGTGATCCACGCAGAAAGCCCGAAGCTTTTGACGATTTCTTAAAGCTCCGTGACAAAATCAACGAGGTTTGTGAGCATACATATGAATAATTTTTGCGGCAGAGGTTTTACAAATTACCTCTGCCGTTTTTGTATGCACAATTTCAAAATGTTGTATATACAAGCCGAGAAGTTGTTAAGTTTAATGTTGATATTACAGCGCAAATTTGGTACAATTAGTATGTAAAACACGGCAAATTTTTCTGTTTTAGAACATATAAAAAGGGTGATTTTATGAGCCTTGTAGAGTTTAATAATGTTTACAAAAGATACAAAATGGGTGAGGTAGTCATCAATGCGGTTGACGGCATTTCATTCAAGGTTGAAGAGGGCGAATTTGCGATTGTAGTCGGTGCTTCGGGTGCAGGCAAAACTACCGTCCTCAACATTCTCGGCGGAATGGACAGCTGTTCCGAGGGCGAAATTATTGTCGGCGGAAAGGACATAAGCAAGTTCAAGGACAAACAGCTTATCGAGTACAGACGGCACGACATAGGCTTTGTGTTCCAGTTCTACAACCTTGTTCACAACCTTACGGCAAAGGAAAATGTTGAGCTCGCCGCTCAAATTTGCAGTAATCCTCTTGACAGTGAAACTGCCCTTGAAAGCGTAGGTTTGCTTGAAAGAGAAAATAACTTTCCCGCACAGCTTTCGGGCGGTGAACAGCAGAGGGTTTCAATTGCAAGAGCGCTTGCAAAAAGGCCGAAACTTTTGCTTTGTGACGAACCGACAGGTGCGCTTGATTACAACACAGGCAGACAGATTTTGAAATTGTTGCAGGAAACTTGCCGTAAAGATAAAATGACCGTTGTTCTCATCACTCACAACGGAGCAATTACGCCAATGGCAGACCACATTATAAGAATGAAAAGCGGAAAAATTGTTGAAGATATTTACAATGAAAATCCGAAAAATGTTGAAGAAATTGAGTGGTAAAAAATGAAAAGGAGGTGTCACAATGACTAAATCCTTGATAAAAAACACATTCAGAGAAATTAAAAATACAAAGGCAAGATTCATTTCGATTATGGCTATTATTGCCCTCGGAGTGGGATTCTTTGCAGGAATTAAGGCGACAGTTCCGTCAATGTACAATCTTGCAAGAACCTACACGGACGAACAGGAGCTTATGGATTACCGCCTTGTGTCAACGGTCGGATTTGATGAGGACGATATAAAGACTGTTGAAAAGACAGACGGAGTTACCTCTGTTATGCCGTCATATTTTTGTGATGTTCAGACCGATGCCGACAGTGGCGGCAAGGCTATGAGAGTTATTGCGCTTCCTACAAAGTACGGCGATAATTCCGTTCAGAACAAACTCGTTTTGAAAGAAGGCAGACTTCCCGAAAAGTCGGGCGAGATTGTAGCCGACTCGGGTTCATTCACGGCAGGCGGTTATAAAATCGGTGACAAAATCAAGTTTGCAAAGCAGACAGGCGACACGGATGTTTCAACCGAGCTAAAAACCCTTGAATACACGGTTGTCGGTCTTGTGCAGTCGCCGCTCTATATTTCATATCAGCGTGGAACTACAACGGTCGGCAACGGAAAAATCTCAGATTATTTCTACATTTGCCCCGAAGATTTTGCCTTTGAACGCTATACCGAACTCTATGTTAAAACCGACATTTCGGACAAATTTATGGCGTACACGGACGATTACGACAATGCCATAGAGGAGAAAACCGCCGATTTTAAAAAGGTGGGAGAGGACAGAAGCAATAACTTCAAGGTTGAGGTTATCGACAAGGCAAAGAGCGACCTTGCAGATGCAAAACAAGAGTATTCGGACAATAAAGAAAAGGCCGAAAAGAAACTTGCCGATGCAAAAACGGCGATTGATGACGGCAAAAAAGAGCTGAAAACCAAGACTGATGATGTACAGAAAAAGCTTGATTCGGCAAAACAGCAGATTGAGGACGGCAAAACTCAGCTTGAAAATTCACGCAATGAATACAACACAAAACTTGCCGATGCACAGGCTCAGATAGCCGAAAAGGAAAGTCAGCTTGATTCAGCCGAAAAACAGTATAATTCTTCAAAAGCAAAATTTGATAAAGAAATTTCAAAGTCACAGGCTGAAATAGAGAATGCGGAGTATCAGTTACAGTCGGCAAAAGATACATTTCAAACCGAACAAGAACCACAGCTTTTGGCAGGAATAAGTCAGGCAGATGACGCCGTTTCGGCTTTGCAGTATCAGATCAGTCAGACGACAGATGAAGAAACACTTGCCGTTTTGAACGCACAGCTTGAACAGGCTCAGCAAACGCTTGACAAACTCAACGCAACATACGATTCCGCAAAGGCACAACTTGAAGAAAGCGAAAATCAGCTTGCCGAAAGCAAGGCACTTTTTGAACAGAAAAAGAGTGAGGGACAGGCACAGCTTGACTATGCATATTCACAGATTTCAAGCGGAAAATCTCAGCTTAAATCCGCAAAGGTAGAACTTGCACAGCAGTCTGCAGACGGTCAGGCACAGCTTGATGCGGCAGAAAGTCAGCTAAAAGACGCTCAAAGCGAGTATGACAGCGGAGTTGCAAAACTTGCCGAAGAAAAGAAAAACGGTGAGAAAAAACTCTCGGATGCACAGACAGAATATGACGATGGCGTTAAGAAAGCAGATAAAGAATTTAAAAAGGCAGAAGATAAAATCAAAGATGCCGAGGATAAAATTGAATCTTTAAAAGACCCGAAGTGGTATGTTTTTGACAGAAGCGATAACCCGGGTTACTCGTCATTTTCTGCAAATGCAGACAGACTCGGCGCTGTTGCAACGGTATTTCCCGTATTCTTCCTGCTCGTAGCTGTACTTGTCTGCGTAACTACAATGACAAGACTTATCGAAGAAAAGCGTACCGAAATCGGAACGCTGAAAGCACTCGGCTACAGCAACACGAGCATTGTAATGAAGTTCGTAATCTACTCATTGCTTGCGGCTGTTATCGGAAGTGTAATCGGTATTTTAATCGGCATTTTCACCTTGCCGTTTGTAATTTATGATGCGTACAAAATTATGTACTATATCGGCGATATAACGCTGATTCCCGACTATACAAGTATAATTCTCGGAATTGCCGCCGCAGTTGTCTGCACGGTTGTTGTGTCGGTTGTAGTGTGTGCAAAATCTCTGCATGAAAAGCCTGCGGCTATTATGCGACCGAAAGCACCAAAGGCAGGCAAGAGAATTTTGCTTGAACGCATAAAACCGTTGTGGTCGCATATGAGCTTTAACTCAAAGCTGACCGCAAGAAATCTGTTCAGATACAAGGCAAGACTTTGTATGACGGTTATCGGTGTGGCAGGCTGTACGGCTCTGATTGTTGCCGCATTCGGCTTGCTCAACAGCTTTGATCCGATGACACACGATCAGTTTGAAACAATCTATAAATACGATGCGGTTGTTGTTCCGAAAGACGGCGGAAGTGCCGACAATCTTTCATACCTCACAAACGCACTTGATAAAAACAGCAATGTCAAACATTCAATGCTTGTTTCGCAACAGGAATGTACGGTAACATACGGCAGTAAGGTCAAGGACAGCGACACAAATCTTGTTGTACCGCAGAATCCCGAAAAGTTTGACGAAATCGTTTCGCTCCACACAAGAAAGGGCAAAGAGGAACTCAAGCTTTCAGACAGCGGAGTAATGCTCAGCGAAAAAATGTGCAGTGAGCTTGGGATAAAAGCAGGCGACAAAATCACATTGAATGTTGACGGCAAAAAGGCAGAGGTCAAGGTCAGCGGAATTTTTGAACAGTACCTTTACAATTTTGTCTATATGACGCCCAACACCTACAAAGAATTGTTCGGCAAGGACTGCACCTATAATATGGCTGATGTCGCACTCAAAGACACCTCGGATTCCGCCTGTGACGAATTCGGTTCACAGATTTTATCCGATAGTAAAATTGCGGCTGTAAGCTACATTGCGTCAAGTTTGAACGAATTTCAGAATATGCTCAACTCGCTTGATATGGTTGTTATGGTTATGATAATCTGTGCAGCGGCACTTGCGTTTGTTGTACTCTACAACCTTACAAACATCAACATTGCCGAGCGTGTCCGTGAAATTGCAACATTTAAGGTCCTCGGATTCTACAACCGCGAAACCTCATCTTTCATTTACAAAGAAAACATAATCCTGACTCTCCTCGGAATTATCGTAGGTCTGTTCCTCGGAAATCTTTTGACGGGCTTTATTATTCAGACGGTTGAGGTTGACAACATTATGTTCGGTAGGGATATTTATATCACCTCATACCTCTATGCGGCAGGGCTGACATTCCTATTCTCAATTCTTGTAAATGCGGTTATGAGCTTTAAGATTAAAGCCGTTAATATGGTTGAAAGTCTGAAAAGTGTTGAATAACGGAATAATTTGCCATATGCTCAAAAAATCTTTTGTAAAATATTGATTGAACACAGCAATTGTGTTATAATACAGAAGAATAGGCTAAATGATTAGGCTGACAGGCAAAATATCTGTGAAAGGATAGTTACAGTAATGATAAAAGCTAATGAATACCGCACAGTTACCTGCGGTGAGTTAAGAGAAGAAAATATCGGACAGCAGGTCAGAGTTGCGGGTTGGGTTGAAAATATCCGTGACCACGGCGGTGTAATGTTCCTTGACATCCGTGACCAGTACGGCGTACTTCAGGTTGTTGTTCACAACGATGAACTTCTTAAAGATATCAACAAGGAATGCACAGTAACTCTCAGCGGTACTGTTGTTAAGCGTGACGAAGAAACAATCAACAAGAAGATTGCAACAGGTTTCGTTGAAGTTCACACGGAGGACATCAAGGTTCTCGGTAAGTGTAAGAATGTTCTCCCGTTTGAGGTTGCAACCTCCACAAATACTAACGAAGAAGTAAGACTTAAATATCGTTTTCTTGACCTCCGTAACCCGAAGGTTCACAATAATATTATGATTCGTTCGCAGATTATCACATTCCTGCGTAACAAGATGAATGAAATGGGCTTTATGGAGATTCAGACTCCTATCCTTTCAACTTCATCTCCTGAGGGCGCTCGTGACTACCTTATCCCGAGCAGAAAGCACAAGGGCAAGTTCTACGCTCTTCCGCAGGCTCCTCAGATTTTCAAACAGCTCCTTATGGTGTCCGGTTTTGACAAGTATTTCCAGATTGCACCTTGCTTCCGTGATGAGGACGCTCGTGCAGACCGTTCACCGGGTGAGTTCTATCAGCTTGACTTTGAAATGGCTTTTGCAACACAGGAAGATGTTTTTGCAGTTGCAGAAGAAGTTCTTTACGAAACATTTAAGAAATTTTCAAACAAAGAGGTTTCAAAGCCTCCGTTTGCCCGTATTCCGTATGCCGAGAGTATGCTCAAATACGGTACAGACAAGCCTGACCTTCGCAATCCACTCGTAATTGTTGAAATCAGCGATATGTTTGAGGAAACAGACTTTGCTCCTTTCCGCAAAAAGACAGTTCGTTCAATCAATGTTCCGAATGCTGCAGGTCAGTCAAAGAAATGGTTCAAGAAGATGGAGGAGTTCGCTCTTTCAATCGGTATGAAGGGTCTTGGCTATGTTAAGGTTAGAGATGACCTCACATTTGACGGTCCTATTGACAAGTTCCTTAAAGAGGGCGACCGCGAAGAGCTTATCAGCCGTAACGGTTCAAAAGCAGGCGATGTAATTTACTTTATTGCCGACACTGCTCAGGAAGCTCCAAAGCTTGCAGGTCAGATCAGAACAGAGGTTGCAAAGCGTCTTGACCTTATTGACACAAGCCGTTTTGAAATGTGCTTTATTGTTGACTTCCCGATGTTTGAGAGAGATGAAGAAACTAACCAGATTATCTTCACACACAATCCTTTCTCAATGCCGCAGGGCGGTCTTGACAGCCTTCTTAACAAGGATCCCGAGGAGATTCTTGCTTATCAGTATGATATCGTTTGCAACGGTGTTGAGCTTTCATCAGGCGCTGTTCGTAACCACGATATCGAAATTATGAAGAAAGCATTTGAGCTTGCAGGATACAGCGAAGATGACCTCAAGGCTAAGTTCTCTGCACTCTACAATGCGTTCCAGTACGGTGCTCCGCCACACGCAGGTATGGCTCCGGGTGTTGACCGTATGATTATGCTCCTTACAGAGGAAGAGAACATCAGAGAAGTTATTGCATTCCCGATGAACTCTAACGCTCAGGACCTTCTCCTCGGTTCACCGGGTGAGGTAACAGAACAGCAGCTCCGTGAGGTTCACATTAAATTAAGATAAAAACTGCTTTTGCAGTCATATATTCAAACTCAAAGGGCGAGTTATATATTCTATGACTTGCCCTATTTTGTTTAAAAAGGACGGTTTTTATGGTAACAAGAGAAGATGTTGAAAACATTGCGTTGCTTTCAAAGCTTTTTGTTCCCGAAGAGGAGCTTGACGGCCTTACAAAGTCAATGCAGGAAATCATAGATTTTGCCGACACAATCAATAACGCTCCGACAGACGGCGAAGATTTTGACGATATTAACAATCTGTCAAATGTTTTCCGTGAGGATGTGGTTGTTGAGTCCTACGATACAAAGGAAATCCTTTCAAATGCTCCCGAGCAGGCTGAGGATCACTTCCTTGTAAGAAACAGAGAGTAAGGCGGTGTAAAAATGGGTTCTATTGAAAAAATTCATGAAATGCTTGTGTCAAAAGAGTGTTCATGTACCGAGCTTACAAAAAGCTATCTTGATGAAATTGAAAAAGCTAACGGCGAGCTTAACGCATATGTTAATGTAACAGGCGATGAGGCTTTAAAAACTGCCGAGGCTGTTGACAAGAAGATTGCCGCAGGCGAGGAAATCGGTATGCTCGAGGGTGTTCCGATGACACTCAAGGACAACATTTCCACAAAGGGAATTGAAACAACCTGTTGTTCAAAAATTCTTACAGGCTACAAGCCGATTTATAACGCAACCGTTTGGGAAACTCTTGCAGGCGAAAACGCAGTTATGCTCGGCAAGACAAATATGGACGAGTTCGCAATGGGTTCTTCCTGCGAAACTTCATACTTTGGCGGTGCAATGAATCCGTTTGATTCAAACTATGTTTCAGGCGGTTCATCGGGCGGTGTTGCAAGTGCAGTAGGCGCAAACATTGCCGCTTACGGTCTTGGTTCGGATACAGGCGGATCAATCCGTCAGCCTGCATCATTCTGCGGTATTGTAGGTCTTAAGCCCACTTACGGTGCAGTTTCCCGTTACGGACTTATCGCATACGCAAGTTCACTTGACCAGATTGGTCCGATTACAAAGTCAGTTGAGGACGCATCAATCGTTTTTGATGCAATTTCAAAGAGAGATGAAAGAGATTCAACATCAAAGGGCTTTGGCGGCGACACTTATTCAAAACTCAACAATGACATCAAGGGTATGAAAATCGGTATTGCAAAGGAATATCTTGAAGGTATCCGTGACGATGTAAAAGAGGCTGTTTTAAAGGCTGCCGACATCTACAAGTCAATGGGCGCAGAGATTGTTTACTTTGACCTTCCTGAACTCAAATTTGCCCTTCCTGTTTACTATATTATCGCTTGTGCTGAGGCATCTTCAAACCTCGGCAGATATGACGGTATTCGTTTCGGTTACAAAACCGAGCATTATAACGGCACTCACGATATGGTTTGCCGTACCCGTTCAGAGGGATTCGGTGAAGAAGTTAAACGCAGAATTCTTCTCGGTACTTATGTACTTTCTGCAGGTTACTATGACGCTTATTATAAAAAGGCTCAGAACCTCCGTGGCACTATCGTTAAGGCATTCAACAACGCATTTGAAAAGTGCGATGTAATCCTTGCTCCGACAGTTCCTATGACAGCATTTGAAAAGGGACACGCTGTAAGCGATCCGATTGAAACCTATCTTACAGACATCTGCACAGTGCCTGTCAATATCGCAGGTCTGCCGGGTGTTTCGGTTCCTTGCGGATTCAATGCAAAGGGTATGCCAATCGGTATGCAGCTTATCGGCAAGAGCTTTGGCGAGGCTGAAATTCTTAATGCGGCATACAAATATCAGCAGGCAGCTGCTGAAAACTTTAAGGATACAAAGTGGGGTGTTAAGCTGTGAGTTACGAATTAGTTGCGGGTTTTGAAACCCATATCGAGCTTGCCACAAAGACAAAAATCTTCTGCGGCTGTACTACAAAATTCGGCGGTGCGCCAAACAGCCATTGCTGTCCCGTGTGTATCGGTCTGCCGGGAACACTTCCAAAGCTTAACCGTGAGGTAGTTCGCTACGCAATCCGTGCGGGTCTTGCAGTTCACGGCGAAATTGCCGAAATTTCAAAAATGGACAGAAAGAACTACTGTTATCCCGACCTTTCAAAGGCTTATCAGATCAGCCAGCTTTATGCTCCGCTCATTATCGGCGGTTATGTTGAGCTTTCAAACGGCAGAAAAATCCGTTTGCACCACATTCACATTGAAGAGGATGCAGGAAAGCTTATTCATCAGCACGGTGACACATATGTTGACTACAACCGTGGCGGTGTTCCGCTTATCGAAATCGTTTCAGAGCCTGACATTCGTTCAATTGACGAGGCAAGAGAGTATGTTGAAAAACTTCAGCAGGTTATGCGTTATATCGGAATTTCCGACTGTAAAATGCAGGAAGGCTCAATGCGTTGCGATGTAAACATTTCGGTTCGTCCAAAGGGTAGCGAAAAGCTTGGTACAAGAACCGAAATTAAAAATATGAACTCAATCAACAACATAGCAAAGGCTATGGAGTATGAGTTTGAAAGACAGGTTGACCTCATCGAAAACGGCGGAAGCGTTGTTCAGGAAACTCTCCGTTATGACGATGCAACCAACACAACATCTTCAATGAGAAGTAAAGAGGACGCTCACGATTACCGTTATTTCCGTGATCCCGACCTTGTTACTATCCACGTTACAAAAGATGTTGTCGAGGAAATCAAGTCTACGATGCCTGAACTTCCTGCCGATAAGTGCAGAAGATATATTGACGAACTCGCAATCCCCGAAAAGGATGCACAGCTCCTTACAAAATACCGCAGAATCAGCGAGTATTTTGACAAGGCTTGCGAGGGCGTTAAGTCACCAAAGACAGTTTCTAACTTCATTATCGGTCAAATTTTCCGCAGAACAGAAACTGAGGCAGACAAGGAAATCTTTGATGTTGCGGTTACTCCCGAACAGCTCAACGAACTTGTAAAACTTCTTGACAGCGGTAAAATCCGCAACAACCTTGCAAAGTCAACTCTTGAAAAGATGCTTGACAGCGGCAAGGGCGCTCTTGAATTCATCAGCGAAAGCGATATGGGCGGTCTTGACGAAAACGCACTCAACGATTTGTGCAAACAGGCTGTTGAGGGCAATCCAAAGGCTGTTGAGGACTACAAGAACGGCAAGGAAAAGGCAATTAAGTCACTTGTCGGAAATGTTATGAAGAACAGCAGAGGTAAGGCTGATCCTGCTCTTGCAGAGTCAAAAATCAAGAAGCTTATCGGCTGATAACTTAAATCTTCACGGGGGTGTGTCTTATGAAAGAAAAAATCAAGGTAACGGCAGTTGTAATGTTTCTCGGAGTTGTATTTTCGGGAATTTTAGTTGCATACAAGCTGGTTAATACGATTATCCCGTCATTCGACGGCGGTTCGGCATCGGTTTTTGACTATCTGTTAATCGTGACCGTCACCGTTTCAATGGTGCTCAAACTTGCAGTAGGTTCAATGGGACTGAGAGCTGTTTCAAAAAAGACAGCACCGCCCGATATGCAAAAGATGTTGAAAACTTCGGGCAAACTTGCAGTAGTGCTTGTGCTTATCGGAGTGCTTAACATTATCTTTAATGTAGTCAACGGACAGGTTGTTTTTGTAATTGATGTGTTCGACATCGCAACAGATATTCTCCTCGGCTTTGTGTATATACTTGCCTCCGCAAGTGTCCGTGCCGGCAGAGAATAAGTTCGGATTATAGATTACCAAATAAAAAAATTAACGGTTGGATTTACTAAAAAAGTAATCCAACCGTTTTTGTGTTTACAATTTTTCTGTTTGAACCGTAGGGCGTTCATCATCCGCCCGCACGGCGAGCCGCCGTTCCCTGTTTGTGAAGACAGTTTGCAATATAAAAAACATATTATGCCCGAGCGTATCATAGCAACCGTTTGTACAAATGAATACACAATATTCATCATATTAAAACATACGAAAAAGAGGTCAGCATTGCTGACCTCTCTTTTTGTATGTAATTTTGTAAATAACAGATTGTCTACACGAACTGGGTGCGAGGCACTCGCATTAGTCAACCTTTGGTAAACCGTCAAAGCCTTTCTGAAGGTCGGCGTCTGTCGGGATGTAATCGCTCATTTCGCCGTCATTATACTTCTGGTAAGCAACCATATCAAAGTAGCCTGTACCTGTAAGACCAAAGAGAATTGTCTTTTCTTCGCCTGTTTCTTTGCACTTGAGAGCTTCGTCAATTGCAACTCTGATTGCGTGACTGCTTTCAGGAGCCGGGAGAATACCCTCAACTCTTGCAAACTGCTCAGCTGCCGCAAATACGCTTGTCTGCTCAACAGCTCTTGCCTCCATAAGACCGTCATGGTAGAGCTGAGAAAGTGTTGAACTCATACCGTGGAAACGAAGTCCGCCTGCGTGGTTGGCTGACGGAATAAATCCGCTGCCGAGTGTGTACATCTTTGCAAGAGGACAAATCATACCAGTGTCGCAGAAGTCGTATGCAAACTTACCTCTTGTAAAGCTTGGGCATGATGCCGGCTCAACAGCGATGAACTTGTAGTCATTTTCGCCACGGAGCTTTTCGCCCATAAACGGAGAGATAAGACCGCCGAGGTTTGAACCGCCGCCTGCACAGCCGATGATGATGTCAGGTTTTACATTATATTTGTCAAGTGCGGCCTTTGATTCAAGACCGATAACAGACTGGTGGAGAAGTACCTGATTAAGCACACTGCCGAGTACATAACGGTAGCCGTCTGTGTGAGTTGCAACTTCAACAGCCTCTGAAATAGCACAGCCAAGACTTCCTGTTGTGCCCGGATGAGCCTTAAGAATTTTTCTGCCTACTTCTGTTGTTGTTGACGGTGACGGAGTAACGCTTGCACCGTAGGTTCTCATAACCTCTCTTCTGAAAGGCTTCTGCTCGTAAGAAACCTTTACCATAAATACCTTACAGTCGAGATGAAAATATGAACAAGCCATTGAAAGGGCAGTACCCCACTGACCTGCACCTGTTTCGGTTGTAACACCTTTAAGTCCCTGCTTTTTAGCATAATAAGCCTGCGCAATCGCACTGTTAAGCTTGTGACTGCCGCTTGTGTTGTTACCTTCAAATTTATAGTAAATCTTTGCAGGAGTATCAAGAGCCTTTTCAAGGAAGTACGCTCTTATAAGCGGGGACGGACGGTACATCTTGTAGAAATTCTGAATTTCTTCAGGGATATCAATGTATGGGTCCGTATCGTTAAGCTCCTGATCAATAAGCTCATCACAGAACACGGGAGCAAGGTCTGCGTGTGTCATAGGCTTGAGAGTTGCAGGATTCAAAAGCGGTGCGGGCTTGTTTTTCATATCAGCACGAACATTGTACCACTGTGTCGGGATTTCACTTTCGTCAAGATATATTTTGTACGGAATTTTATTTTCAGCCATTGGAATAACCTCCTTGAAATAATATTTTTCTGTAAATAATATGTAATCCGATTATGAAATTTTGCAGGAAATTTTTTACATCCTGCACACTTCTGTAATATTGTACCACAAATAAAGGGCGTTGTCACGCAATTTTGTAAAAAATTATTTCAGCATACAAAATCTATATTTTTATTTACACTCTTTTTACAATTGACGAACAGCGTACTTTACAAAACAGTCATAGACTAAGGTTGTACGAAAGAGGTACATAAATGATATGAATTTAAGGAGAAAATTTGAAATGAAATCTATGGCTAAAAAAATCACAGCAACAGCATTATTCGGTGTTCTTGCAGTATCTGCATTTGCAGGCTGCGGTTCAGCATCATCTTCATCAAACGGCTCATCATCAGACGCAAGTTCAGATGCAGCAAAGTTTGATACAAGCAAAACAATCTCTGTTGTAACAAGAGAAGAGGGTTCAGGCACAAGAGATGCTTTCACAGAACTCACAGGCGTTCTTGTAAAAGACGGCGACAACAAGACAGATAACACAACTTCTTCAGCTGTAACAATCAACAGCACAGAGGCAGTTATTACTAATGTAAAAGATAACGAGGCAGCAATCGGTTACATTTCACTCGGTTCACTTAACGACACAGTAAAGGCTCTTAAAATCGGCGGCGTTGAGGCAACAGCTGAGAATGTAAAGTCAGGCGACTATGTAGTAAGCCGTCCGTTCAACATTGCTTACAAGGGTGAACTCAGTGATGTTGCTCAGGACTTTGTTGATTACATTATGAGCTCAGACGGTCAGAAGATTGTTTCAGACAACGGTTATGTAACAGTTTCAGAAAACGCTGCATACAACGGCAAGAAACCTTCAGGTAAAATCAGCGTTGCAGGTTCTTCATCAGTATCACCTGTAATGGAGAAGCTTGCTGAGGCTTATCAGAAGGTAAACACAAACGCTAAGGTTGAAATTCAGACATCTGACTCATCAGCAGGTATGCAGGCAGCTATGGGCGGTACTTGTGACATCGGTATGGCTTCCCGTGACCTCAAAGACGATGAAAAGAGTGCTCTTAAGCAAGAGACAATTGCAAAAGACGGTATCGCAGTAATCGTAAACAATGCAAATACTTGCGAAGACCTCACACTTGATCAGGTAAAATCAATTTACACAGGCGAAACAACTGTTTGGAGTGACGTAATTAAATGAGATTAAACAGATTTCGTGAAAAGGCAATGCAGGGAGTTTTCTTCCTCACAGCTGTAACAAGTATAGCGGCGGTTGTCATAATCTGTATATTCTTATTCTATAACGGTGTTCCTGCAATGGCAGAAATAGGCTTCTTTGATTTCGTAGGCGGTCAGAAATGGGCGCCTACGAATGTGCCTGCATCATATGGAATTTTTGATATGATTATCGCAAGCATATATGTTACTGCGGGAGCAATCATAATCGGTGTTCCGATAGGAATTCTCACAGCAGTATTTCTTGCAAGATTTTGTCCGGCTCCACTTTATAAGATTCTCAAGCCTGCAACAGAACTTTTGGCAGGTATTCCGTCAATAGTTTATGGTTTCTTCGGACTTATGGTAGTTGTACCGTTCATTCGTGATAACTTTGGTGGCAACGGTTCAAGTTGGCTTGCGGCATCAATCGTACTCGGAGTTATGATTCTTCCGACAATTATCGGTGTATCCGAGTCGGCAATCAGAGCAGTTCCCGAAAGCTACTACGAAGGTGCTCTTGCACTCGGCGCAACAAAGGAAAGAAGCGTATTCAAAACAATTCTTCCTGCATCAAAATCGGGCGTTCTTGCAGGAGTTGTTCTTGGCATAGGCAGAGCGTTGGGCGAAACAATGGCGGTTGTACTCATCGCAGGCAATCAGGTTCAGATTCCGCACAGCGTTACAGACGGACTTCGTACCCTGACCGCAAACATTGTTCTTGAAATGGGTTATTCAACAGGTTTGCACCGTCAGGCACTTATTGCAACAGGTGTTGTACTGTTCGTATTTGTTCTGCTCATCACACTTTCAATGCAGGCAATAAAGAGTAGGAGTGAAAAGCGTGGCTAACAGCGATAACATTAAAAACGACGCCGCTGCAGTTGATGTGTCACAGATTAAGGCAATCAACAAAGTATCGTTTAAACAGAGAATGAAATCCTACAAAAGAAAGCCCCTTTCACTTGTATTGCTTATTCTTGTAGGTCTTGCGGCGGCATTATCAGCGGCAGCACTCATATTTATCATTGTTTATGTACTTGTAAGAGGTGTTCCAAATCTTACCCCCGAGTTGTTCTCCCTCGAGTACAACAGTGATAATGTATCGTGTATGCCGTCAATTATCAACACAATTGTACTTACACTTGCCACACTAGTGATTTCGGTGCCTTTCGGCGTCGGTGCGGCAATATACCTTGCCGAATATGCAAAGCGAGGCAACAAGCTTGTTAAGGTAATCAGAACAATGGCAGAAACCCTTGCCGGTATTCCGTCAATTGTTTACGGCCTTTTCGGTATGCTGTTTTTTGTTTATGCTCTTAACTGGGGCTATTCACTTCTTGCTGGTGCGTTTACACTTGCAATTATGGTACTTCCAACAATTATGCGTACAACCGAGGAGGCACTTCTCACAGTTCCCGATTCATACCGTGAGGGCAGTTACGGACTCGGTTCGGGCAAACTCAGAACAATTATGAGAATTATTCTTCCGAGTGCAATGCCCGGTATTCTTGCCGGAATCATTCTTGCTGTCGGTAGAATAGTAGGCGAAACAGCCGCACTTATCTATACTTACGGTTCGGCAACAGGCTATGCGGCAGGTCCTCTCAATTCGGGACGATCACTTGCCGTTCATATGTATGTACTTACCAATGAAGGACTTCATACAGATCAGGCATGGGGTACCGCAGTTGTACTTCTTGTACTTGTTTTTGCAATCAACGCACTCTCTGCATTCATCGCAAAGAAACTCGGTAACAACAAGAAGTAACAGGAAAGGATAATTATTTTACAATGGATAAATTTACCATAGAAAACATGAATCTTTACTACGGAAAATTTCATGCGTTAAA
>CACXEX010000174.1 GCA_902766775.1 uncultured Ruminococcus sp.
ATATATGGGATTGGTCTGAAAAGGTGTATCGCCTTATTGAAAAATAAAAAATAAGGACTATAATATACATTGGAACGAAAATGTGATTAAATAGGGATTTATTTCTGAAGAAGGTTAGGGCAAAATGTTTTCGAATAAAGATCTGAGGAATTTAATTATTCCTCTGTTTATTGAACAATTTCTGTTGATGTTTGTCGGCATTGCCGATACATTTGTCGTCAGCTTTTCAAGCGAGGCAGATGTTTCGGGCGTGTCGCTTGTAACATCGTTCAACACGGTATTGATTTTTCTTTTTACGGCATTGTCATCAGGCGGTGCAGTTATTATCAGCCAGTACATAGGCAGTGAAAATGAAAAATCAGCGTCACGCTCATCGGGACAACTTCTGATGATTTCAACCGTAGTTTCGGTTTTAATGACGGTGCTGATTCTTGTATTTCGCACACAACTTTTGAATTTGCTTTTCGGCAAAATTGAGTCTGATGTAATGTCAGCCTGTGAAATCTATCTGTTCATCACAACGCTTTCATTGCCTGCACTTGCAATTTACGATGCGGGTGCGGCATTGTGCAGATGTATAGGAAAGACAAATGTCACGATGTACATTTCCGTTGTGACAAATATTATCAATGTGGTCGGCAACTGTGTCGGCGTGTTTGTATTGCACCTCGGTGCGGCAGGTGTTGCATATCCGTCATTGATTTCCCGTGTCATTTCAGCGGTTGCAGTTACTATGTTCTGCTTTAGCAAGAAAAATTCCGTAAGATATAAGATGTCTGATATTTTATCGTGGGATGGTATGCTTTTGAAAAAGATAATGGGCATTGCACTTCCTAACGGTGTTGAAAACGGTGTGCATCAGCTTGTAAAGGTTGCACTTTCAAGTATGGTTGCACTTTTCGGAACATATCAGATTGCCGCAAACGGTGTGGCTCAGAGCATTTGGTCGCTTGCGTCAATTATGGGACTTGCAATGTCGCCTGTATATACTACCGTTATCGGACAATGTATGGGGGCAAGAGATATTGACTCCGCAAATTACTATTTTAAAAAGCTCAACAAAATCACATTAATTCTGTCAATTTTATGGAATGCACTCATATTTGCAATAACTCCTCTTATTGTTCAATACAGTGCAATTTCAGCAGAGGCAAAAACGCTTGTAATCTGGCTCGTACTGATAAACAATATTTTCAATGCACTTGCGTATCCTTATGCCGGTTCACTCGGCAACGGACTTCGTGCCGCAGGCGATGTAAAGTTTACGATGATTGTTTCGGTTACACTCACAATTGCCGCAAGATTGTTATTCTCGGCGTTGTTTGGCTTATGGCTCGGTTGGGGCGTAATTGGTGTTGCAATCGGAATGAGTATTGACCTTGTATTCCGTGGCATAATTTTCATTATCAGATATAAGCGCCAAAAATGGACTAACTTTGAACTGATATGATTCACAAAATTTTATAAAATAAAAAAGGGCTGACGAGAAATCGTCAGCCTTTTTGTGTGATATCTGTAATTATTAGGCCTTGTCCTGCATATGCTTTTCAAGGTGGTTCTTTAATGCGTCAAATGTTTCATCGCTGATGATGTGTTCCATTTTGCAGGCGTCTGCAGCGGCAGTTTCAGGATTAACACCGAGTGCGACAAAGAGCTTTGAAAGCACTGTGTGTCTTTCATATGTCTTTTCTGCAATTTCTTTACCAAGCTCTGTGAGGTTAAGCGAGCCGTCATCGCCGACTTTAAGGTAACCGCCTTCTTTGAGAAGTCCTACGGCACGGCTTACGCTGGGCTTTGAATATCCCATTTCTTCACACACATCAATTGATCTTATGTAGTTGCTCTTTTTGGAAAGAACATATATTGTTTCAAGGTACATTTCACCTGATTCTTTTAATTGCATAGTCCGCACTCCTTTACATTTTTTTATCATATCATAACATTAACAAAAAATCAATGAAATTAAATATCTTTTCAACAATCGTGGAAAAGTGTTTTACCTAAATCAACAAAAACAATGCCCAAAAAACAGATGCAGAATATTCAAATTGACAAAATTTAGAATTTAATAAAATTTTTTCGCCAGCCTATTGACATAATTCGAGTTTTATAGTACCATATAATCGGTTAGCGAGAGCTAACCTTTAATTAACAATTATTGTTAGTATTTGCTAACTTAAAGGAGATTGATTTTTATGATGCCTTTGGTATTTGCTAACACAGGTGAAACCAATATTATTAAGAAAGTCGGAGGTTCTCCCGAGGTTAAAAAGCACCTTGAAAATCTTGGCTTTGTTGCAGGCGGAGAAGTTACCGTTATTTCATCACTTGGCGGAAATGTTATTGTTAATGTAAAAGAAACACGAGTTGCAATCAGTGAAGAAATGGCTCGTAAGATTATGATTTGATTTTATGTAACAAACACACGGCGGAGTTGTTCCGAAAGGTGTTTTTATACGGCTTTATGCTGAAATTAAGATGGAGGAAACTGTTATGAAAACTTTAAAACAGGCAAAAGTAGGCGAAACCGTAAAGGTTGTTAAGCTTCACGGTGAAGGCGCTATCAAACGCAGAATTATGGATATGGGCATCACAAAGGGTGTTGAAATTTACATCAGAAAAGTTGCTCCGCTCGGAGATCCGATTGAAGTTACTGTAAGAAATTATGAACTTTCACTCAGAAAAGCTGACGCTGAAATGATTGAAGTTGAGTAATTCAAACTTGTAAATCCTACGGGAGAAATCCCGTATTTTTATAACATTACGGTTAGCTTTTGCTAATCTAAGAGAGGATAACTGATATATGGAAATTAAAATTGCTCTTGCAGGTAACCCTAACTGCGGTAAGACAACTTTGTTTAACGCACTTACGGGTTCCAACCAGTTTGTCGGTAACTGGCCCGGCGTAACTGTTGAGAAAAAAGAGGGTAAGCTCAAAAAGCACAAGGACGTTACAATTATGGACTTGCCCGGTATCTATTCACTTTCACCTTATACTCTTGAAGAGGTTGTTGCCCGTAACTATCTCGTTGGCGAACGCCCTGATGCGATCCTCAACATCATTGACGGCACAAACCTTGAAAGAAACCTCTACCTCACAACACAGCTCACAGAGCTTGGTATTCCTGTTGTTGTAGCAATCAATATGATTGACCTCGTTAAGAAGAACGGCGACTCAATCAACATTGATGAGCTTTCAAGACAGCTTGGCTGTAAGGTTGTTGAGATTTCCGCTCTTAAGGGCACAGGAATTATGGAAGCTGCCGAGGCTGCAATCAAAGCCGCAGGTTCAACAAAGACAATTCCTATGCATAGCTTTAACGGTGTTGTTGAACACGCAATCGCTCATATCGAAGAGGCTGCTGTTCACAATATGCCTGAAGAACAGCAGCGTTGGTACGCTATCAAGATTTTTGAGCGTGACGACAAGGTTCTTGCAAAGCTCGATATTCCTCAGAATGTTATTGACCATATTGAAAAAGACATTGAGGCAGCAGAAAAAGAGCTTGATGATGATGCCGAGAGTATCATTACAAATGAAAGATATATTTACATCGCATCAATCATTAAGAGCTGTTACAAGAAGAAAAACAGAGGTAAGCTTACAACATCAGATAAGATTGATAAGATTGTAACCAACCGTTGGCTCGGTCTTCCAATCTTCGCCGTTATTATGTTCCTCGTTTACTACATCTCAATGCAGACAGTAGGTACTGCCGCAACAGATTGGGCAAATGACGGTCTTTTCGGTGACGGTTGGCATCTCTTCGGTATCGGTTCTTCACAGTCTGAAGAGGCTACCGAAACATACGGCGACACAGACGCTATCATCGAGGCTTTCAACGCTCAGTACGGTAACGATGATATCGCCACAGCAATTGACACTGAGTCTGAGAACTATTCTGAAGATGCCGCTAAGGCTGCTCTTGCAGAACTTGTAAAGCTCACACCTTCAGATGCTAATGTTACATATTCTGTTCAGGATGAAGAAACTCTTGAAATTACAGAAACTCCTAATACAAAGAAATCTGCTCTTGAGGAAGCTGTTTCTAACTATCTCAACACAGATTACAAAGAGTCATACGGTGCTCCTGACCCGAGTGAATACGGTATATGGGTTCCCGGTATTCCTGTTCTTATCGGCAACGGCCTTAATGCCATTAACTGTGCAGACTGGCTGCAGGGCCTTATCCTTGACGGTATCGTAGCCGGTGTTGGTGCGGTTCTCGGCTTTGTTCCGCAGATGCTCGTACTCTTCATTCTTCTTGCTTTCCTCGAGAGCTGTGGTTATATGGCTCGTATCGCATTCGTACTCGACCGTATCTTCCGTAAGTTCGGCCTTTCGGGTAAGTCATTTATCCCAATGCTCGTTGGTACAGGCTGTGGTGTTCCCGGTATTATGGCATCCCGTACAATTGAGAATGAGCGTGACCGTCGTATGACAATTATGACAACAACATTCATTCCTTGCGGCGCTAAACAGCCGTTCATCGCTATGATCGCAGGTGCCATCTTCGGTGGTTCACCATGGATTGCAACTTCAGCTTACTTCATCGGTATGGCTGCAATCGTAGTTTCCGGTATTATGCTTAAGAAGACAAAGATGTTCTCAGGCGATCCTGCTCCGTTCGTAATGGAACTTCCTGCATACCATCTTCCAACTATCGGCAACCTTCTCCGTTCAATGTGGGAGCGTGGCTGGTCATTCATCAAGAAGGCAGGTACAATCATCCTCCTTTCAACAATCGTTGTTTGGTTCACAACATACTTCGGTTTTGTTGACGGCACATTCCGTATGCTCGGTGAGGACGAAATCAGTCACTCAATTCTTGCCGCAATCGGTAACGGTCTTGCT
Source organism: uncultured Ruminococcus sp. (assembly GCA_902766775.1). Lineage (GTDB taxonomy): Bacteria > Bacillota > Clostridia > Oscillospirales > Acutalibacteraceae > Ruminococcoides. The sequence goes on from CACXEX010000174.1 coordinate 4,856, forward strand.
TGGATCTTTGCACCACTCGGCTGGGGCAACTGGCAGGCAGCTGTTGCATCTATCACAGGCCTTGTTGCTAAGGAAAACATTGTTGGTACAATGGGTATCCTCTATCCGGGTGGATGGACAGAAATCGGTGCCGCATTCACAGGCCTCAGCGGTTTCTCATTCCTTCTCTTCAACCTTCTCTGCGCTCCTTGCTTCGCAGCTATGGGTGCTATCAAGAGAGAGATGAACAACATTAAGTGGTTCTGGTTTGCAGTTGGCTATCAGTGTGTATTTGCTTATGCAATCGCATTTATGGTATTCCAGTTCGGTTCAATCTTCACAGGCGGTCTTAATGTAATCGGTCTTATCTTTGCTGTTGCAGTATTTGCATTTATGATTTATATGCTCGTAAGACCATACAAAGAGGCTACAACTCTTAAGGTTAAGACAGCTAAGAAATAATTAAAATGACTGTTGATTAAATTAAAGGAGGAATAAATATGTTCGAGTGGTTAGCGGCTAATATCGGCACTATTATTGTTGCATTGATTGTTATTGCTGTGATTGCTTTTGTAGTTTTCCGTATGGTAAAAGACAAGAAAGAGGGCAAATCCTCCTGCGGTGCAAACTGTGCACACTGTGCGTGTCACGGTAAGTGCAATAATCATAAGTAAATGTTTTATCGGGGGTGCAGTCCAAAAAACTGCACCCTTTTCTATTTATTATTGAAATTATGAATTTGGTGTTGACTTATATATCGATGCGTGATATATTGTTAATGGAACATATGAACATACAATCATATGAATACAAAATGAGAGGTGATACTAATGTATCTTGAAATCAATAATATTCACAAATTCTTCGGCACAGGTGAGAACAGAACAGAGGTTCTCAAAGGCATAAACTGCAACATTGAAAAGGGCAGTATCTGTGTTTTGCTCGGCCCGTCAGGTTCGGGTAAGTCAACACTTCTTAACATTATCGGCGGTATCGAAACCGCTGAGGAGGGCAGTATCTCAATCAACGGCGACACAATCGAAAATATGAACGAAAAACAGCTTTCGCTTTACAGAAGAAAGCACCTCGGTTATGTTTTTCAGTCCTACAATCTTATACCGAATCTTACGGTAAAAGAAAATATCGAAGTCGGTGCGTATCTCAGCGACAACCCGCTTGATGTTGACGACTTGATGAAAACACTCGGACTTTATGAACACAGAAACAAAATTCCAAATCAGCTTTCGGGCGGTCAACAGCAGAGAACATCAATCGGCAGAGCGATCGTAAAAAATCCCGATTTACTTTTGTGCGATGAACCCACAGGTGCTCTTGACTACAAAACTTCAAAAGAAATTCTCAAGCTGATTGAAGATGTAAATAAAAAGTATGGCAACACGGTCATTCTCGTAACTCACAACGACGCTATCAAAAATATGGCTGACAGAGTTATCAAGCTCCGTGACGGTCAGATAAGACACGATATTGTCAATACGGAAAAAACTCCGGCACAAGAGCTTGACTGGTAGGAGGTGCGTTATGAGAAATCCTCTTACAAAACGAATCCCCAGAGAAATAAAAAACGATCTCGGAAAGTACATTGCACTTTTTCTTTTCTTGATTATAAGTATCGGTTTTATTTCGGGTTTTCTTGTTGCAGGCAACAGTATGAAGTCCGCCTTTGACAATTCTTTTGAAAAATATAATGTTGAGGACGGTCATTTTACTCTTGGGGCTGAAATTGACGATAAAACAAAAGAAAATGTCGAAGACCTCGGTGTAAAACTCTACAAGAATTTTTATGTAAACAAAGAGCTTGACAACGGAAATACTTTGAGATTGTTTAAAAATCGTGCCGATTTTAACAAGATTTCCGTTTTCGAGGGCAATCTTCCCGAAAAGAACGGCGAAATTGCAATCGACAGACTTTATGCAGAAAATAATGAACTTAAAGTTGGCGACAAAATCAAAGTTGCCGATAAAGATATGACAATTTCCGCAACGGTTGCATTTTCTGATTATACGGCTCTCTTCAAAAATAATACCGATATGATGCTTGATGCAAAAAAGTTTTCGGTGGCGGTTGTTACAAATTCCGATTTTGACAAAATTGCCGATGACAACTACACTTACTGCTATTCGTGGATTGACAATGACCAAAATCTTTCCGACAGCAAGAAAAATGACCTCGGCGATGATATCAAAGACGAGCTTGCCAAAACAGGTATGCTCACAGATTTTGTAAAGCGTGCTGACAATCAGGCTATTATGTTCAGCGGTGACGACATAGGCGGCGACAAGACAATGATGCTTACCTTGCTCTATGTTCTTATCGTAGTATTCGGCTTTATTTTTGCAATCACAAGCCGTGACACCATTGAACACGAGGCGTCCGTTATCGGTACTCTCAGAGCATCGGGATATACAAGGGGAGAGCTTACAAGACATTACCTTGTTGTTCCCACACTTGTAACACTTATTGCGGCTGTAATAGGCAGCATTCTCGGCTATACGGTAATGAAGAATGTGGTAATGAATATGTATTATCACAGTTACAGCCTGCCGCCTTACAAAACTTTGTGGAACGGAGATGCATTCATTCTCACAACGGTTATCCCGTGTATCATCATAACACTAATCAACCTATTCGTAATTGCAAAGGCATTAAGACTTCCGCCGCTCCAGTTCCTCAGACACGATTTCCATATGAAGAAAAAGAAGAAAGCGGCAAAACTTCCGAACTTCAAGTTTCTTACCCGTTTCCGTTTGAGAATTATTCTTCAGAACATCCCGTCATACATAATTATGGTCTTCGGAATTATGTTCGCAGGTTTGCTCCTGTTCTTCGGACTTGCACTCAACCCGTTGCTTGCAAACTACAAAACAGAGGTTGTAAACAATATGATTGCCGATTATCAGTATGTGCTGAAAGCTCCTGTTGAAACAAGTAACGACGCGGCTGAAAAATTCTGTATGACAACTCTTTATGAATCAAATGACGAAGAAATTTCAGCCTACGGCATTGAGAAGGATTCAGAGTATCTTTCAAAGGCTAAAATTCCTGACAAGAAAAATGAGGTTGTCGCATCGCAGGGCTATCTTGAAAAGTACAGTCTTAAAGTAGGCGACAAAGTTACTTTAAAGGATAAGTACGGCGAGAATAAATATACATTCAAAATTGTCGGCAGTTACTACTATCCTGCTTCGCTTTGTGTGTTTATGACAAACGATAACTTTAACGAAGTTTTCAACAAAGATGACGGATATTTTACAGGCTATTTCAGCAACGAAAAAATAAAGGATATTGACGACAAGTACATTGCAACAACAATCACACAAAAAGACCTTACAACCGTAACGGATCAGCTTGATGATTCAATGGGACAGTCATTCACACTTCTCGTAGGTTTTTCGGTTCTGATTTACATTATCCTTATGTATCTGCTTTCAAAACTTGTCATTGAAAAGAACGAGCAGAACATTTCAATGCTGAAAATTCTCGGCTATTCAAACAGAGAGGCGAGCAAGCTGTATAATCATGCAACAACCGTTGTGACAATCGGCGCAATCATAGTCAGCATTCCTGTAATTTACTTTGTGTTTGCGGGCTTGTACCACTACTTTATGTTTGAAATGAAGGGTTGGTTGCCGTATGTTGTACCGTGGTATGTATTTGTTGAAATGGCAGTAATCGGCATTATCTGCTATGTGATTATATACTTTATTCTTCAAAAGAAAATTAACAAAATTAAACTTTCACAGGCACTCAAGAGTGATGAGTAAAAACTTTTAGGGCGATTATCGGTCGCACTCAAGGTCTTTGAAAACACTTGAAATAACAAAATTAAAGGAGAGATAAATATGGAATATGTTTTTTACGGATTGCTTGCCGTTGCATTCATTGTGTTTGTAGTTCTTGTAATCAGAAGTTACAAGAAGAAACTTGCAAGCGGATGTTGCGGTGCAAGTGACGAAAGCGTAAAGAAAAACAAAGTTACCGATAAGGATAAGTCACATTATCCCTATGAAAAAACTCTTGTTGTTGACGGAATGGTTTGCAAAAACTGTTCCGCAAGAGTAGAAAATGCTCTCAATTCACTTGACGGTGTGTGGGCAGATGCTGATGTTTCCTCCGGCAGGGTTACAGTCAGAATGAAAAATAAAATTGAGGATAAAGTCCTCAAAAAGACAGTAAACGATATAGGCGCATACACCGTTATGAAGGTGGAATAAAGCCTTTTAGGAGAAGAGAGGCAACCTTATGGCAGTATTGCAGAAAATTGATAATCCATACGGTATGATACAGACTGTTAAACACGGCGAATCGTTCAGCGTCTACCGTTCACAGGACAGCACGGGTGATTGTGAAGTCACCGTGTATCCTGTGTTTCCGGGCATTGAGCTTGTGTATTACGATGTGCATATGCAGACTTGTGACATTGACCTTGCCAAAGGCAGGAAAATGCTCATCATCACCCATTGTCAGGAGGGCAGAATCGAGTTTGAATACAAAAACGGCGAATATCTTTACCTTGCGGCAGGAGATTTGTCAATACAGAAAAATACGGAGAATATCAGACATAGATATTGTCCGTTGAGCCACTATCACGGTGTATCGGTTGCAATTGATATGAACCGTGTGCCGAGATGTTTTTCGTGTATTCTTGACGATGTTTTTGTAAGTTCCGAAGAGCTTGAAATAAAGTTCTGTTCCGAAAAGCCGTACACAATTATGCGTGAAAACATAAGCATTGAGCATATTTTCTCGGAACTCTATTCCGTTCCCGAAAATATCCGAAAGGGTTATCACAAGGTTAAAGTCCTTGAACTTCTTTTGTTTTTGAGCGGTCTTGAATACAAAGGGGAGAGCGAAGAAAGACGATATTTTTCACGCTCACAGGTTACCGCCGCAAAAGAGGCAAAGGAATATCTGCTTGCCCACCTTGACGAGCATATCACAATTACAGAGCTTGCCGATATGCTCGGTATCTCTCCGACTTCCCTTAAAATCTGCTTTAAGGGAGTTTACGGCGACACGATTAACGGTTACATAACGAACTATAAAATGCAAAAAGCCGCCTCGCTTTTGAAAAACACAGACAAGAGCGTGCTTGAAATCGCGGGAATTGTCGGCTACAACAACGGCAGTAAGTTTGCGGGTGCGTTCAGAAAGGTGATGAATAAGTCACCGAATGAATACAGAAAATCGCTTGTCTGAACAGAGCCTTATATGTCCGTACAGAGCAGTAAAAAGACTTTACAAGGTGCTATAATAACATTGTCGAAAAGATACGCCTATATTCTTTTCTGACGGACTGCGGAAATATCCGCAGAATATTTGATGATTACTTTGCCGGGTAATTATTCATAATATCTCTTCTCCTTTCAGGGACAGCGTTTGCTGTCCCTAAAATTTTGCAAAAATTACTTGTCCGTTTGGAGCATAGAAAACCTTTTGAGAGCCGATAATAACATTGACTGATGGTATATTATTAACTGTAAGATAAAGACAACAAATCAGTCTTGCTTATGGAATCAAGTTAGCTAAAACTAACTAAAAGACAATTATCGGATAATCACTGTGGTGTATTTATTCAATTCTATTCAAATCATTCATTCAATTATTTAGAGGAAAAGATGTCAGAAGATTTAATTATCAAACATTGTTCCCCAACGCTTGCAGGAATAAAAACGGCTAATCTTTTCAACTGTCCGTACTCATCACGGTTTGAGTGCGAATGTGATGTGAGAAAGCTGAATAAAATGTTCTGCAAAAAGGGAATAAGAGTTCTGCCACTAAAATTCAGTAACGGAAAGGCTTTAATCTATATTTTTCGCCCGTCCCGTCTTGCTGTTGATTTGTCCGATGAATATGCGTGCAAACTGCTTGAGTCGCAGGGATATCATTCACACGATACCACACGCTGTATAAGGGAACTTCGCCACCGACTTAAAGACTCAACCGAGTTTCCTCACGAAATTGGACTGTTCCTCGGTTATCCTCCCGAAGATGTCCACGGCTTTATTCTTCATAAAGGAAATTGCTGTAAATGTTCAGGTTGTTGGAAGGTTTACGGTAATGAAGAAAAAGCAACCAAAGAGTTCGCAAAATTCAAAAAATGTTCTGACATCTATTACTCTAAGTGGTTACAGGGCACACCTATTCAGAAACTGACGGTTGCGTGTAACTGACTTAAATTGTAATCAAGTACAAAAACTGAAAGGTGAGTATGTAATATGAGTAAAGTAGCAGTAGTATTCTGGAGCGGTACAGGCAACACAGAGCAGATGGCAGAAGCCGTTGCCGAGGGTGCAAAGTCCGCAGGTGCAGAAGTTACTCTTGCAAACGTAAACGATTTTAATTCTTCATCAGTTGCCGATTTTGACGGCATCGCATTCGGCTGCCCCGCAATGGGAGCAGAGGTTCTTGAGGACAGCGAGTTTGAGCCTGTTTTCAACGAATGTGAAAGTGCATTAAACGGCAAAAGCATTGCCCTCTTCGGCTCATACGGCTGGGGTGACGGCGAGTGGATGAGAAACTGGGAAGACACTTGTAAAGGTGACGGCGCAAACCTTGTTTGCGAAAGCGTTATCTGCAACGACGCTCCCGATGATGACGCTCTTGAGGCTTGCAAAAAGCTTGGTGCATCACTTGCTTAACTTAGGCTGTAAGTATTCAATTAGTTAATACCAATTTCATAATTTCATAGAAACGCCTGTTTACACTCGTAAGCAGGTGTTTTTATATGCAAAAGAAAAGGGAGCTGCAAAAGCAACTCCCTGAAAAATGGTATTTGGCAGGCGTGGCGTTCTCCTGCATCTCTCGAGATTTCTCTCTGTCAGTACCGTCGGCGTGTGGATGCCACGAAATTGTCCACCTCAAATACCTATTAACATACTCATTATATCATTTTTATTCTATCTTTCAATAGCGTTTTTATTCTGTTTGCGAATTATGAATAAGACTTTGAAAAATCCTGCAAAAATTCCCATTGTTTATGATAAAAAAACTTGATTTTAGAGCTTTGTTGTATTAAAATAGGCTTTGGATACATATAGAAAAAGAGGTAATAAGGTATGCTTACATTAGACAAAATCTATCACGCATCATATGTTCTGAAAGATGTTATCAGACCGACTAATATCGTTCAGGCAAGGGGTATTTGCGACGATTGTGATGTTTATCTCAAACCCGAAAATCTTCAGATTACAGGTTCATTTAAGGTAAGAGGTTCAGGTTACAAGATTTCTCAGCTTACCGAAGAGGAAAAGGCAAGAGGTGTTATTGCTTGTTCTGCAGGCAACCACGCTCAGGGTGTTGCACTTGCCGCTACAAAGTACGGCATCAAGTCACTCATCTGTCTTCCTGACGGTGCGCCTATTTCAAAGGTTGAGGCTACTAAGAACTACGGAGCCGAGGTTTGTATGGTTCCGGGTGTTTATGATGACGCTTATAACGAGGCTTTAAGACTTCGTGATGAAAAGAACTATACATTCATTCATCCGTTTGACGATGAAAATGTTATCGCAGGTCAGGGTACAATCGGTATCGAAATTATGAACGAAATGCCCGATGTTGACGCTGTTGTATGTGCAATCGGCGGCGGCGGACTTATCTCAGGTGTTGCTTGTGCAATCAAGAGCCTTAACCCTAACATCAAGGTTTACGGTGTTCAAGCTGAGGGTGCTCCTTCAATGGTTGAGTCAATCAAGAACGGCGAGCCTGTTCATCTTGACAGCGTTTCTACAATTGCCGACGGTATTCAGGTTAAAGAACCCGGTGAGCATACATTTGAATATGTAAAGCAGTATGTTGACGATATCGTAACAGTAAGCGATGACGAAATTTCATCTGCAATTCTCAAACTCATTGAGTCACAGAAGATGATTGCAGAGGGCGCAGGTGCAGCTCCTTTGGCGGCTGTAATGTTCAACAAGCTCCCTGTTAAGGGCAAAAAGGTTGTTTGCGTTGTATCAGGCGGTAACATTGATGTTACAATCCTTTCAAGAGTTATCAAGCGTGGCCTTCTTATGACAGGCAGACAGCAGACTGTTTGTGTTGAACTTCAGGATAAGCCGGGGCAGCTCCTTGCTGTTTCAAAAATCATTGCAGATAAGGGTGCAAATGTAATCTCCATCCACCACGAAAGAGGCGGCGAGGGTACAGATGTAAACGGTTGTTATCTCCGTGTTGTTCTTGAAACAAGAGATTTTGCTCAGATTAAAGAAATTCGTGATGCACTTGTTGACGCAGGCTTTAAGCTTGTTTAATCAGTAATTTTTAATATATTGACAGGAGGTCATTATAATGGAAAAGGTTTATACTAAAAATGCTCCCGATGCTATCGGCCCATATTCACAGGCTGTAAAGGTAAACGGTCTTGTTTTCACATCAGGTCAGATTGCAATTAACCCTGCAACAGGCAATGTTGAGGCAACAACAATTGAGGCTCAGACAGAACAGGTTTGCACAAACCTTAAAAATGTTCTTGAGGCTTCAGGCAGTTCACTCGAAAAGGCTGTTAAGACAGTTTGCTTCCTTAAGAATATGGAAGATTTCGGTGCTTTCAACGAAGTTTACGGCAAGTATTTCACATCAAAGCCCGCAAGAAGTTGTGTTGCTGTAAAACAGCTCCCAAAAGATGTTCTTGTTGAAGTTGAGGTTATTGCAGAGGTTTAATTCTGATTGAGAATTAAAATAATATCCACATAAAAATTAAAGTCCCGATTAACCGTAAAAAGTTAATCGGGATTTTTGTGTTTGTTATGAATACCGTCTTCTTTATATATAAAAAAATCGGGAATAAGAATTTGTGTTTACGCACAAACCTTATTCCCGAAATTATCGAAAAATTTAATTTTTAGCCGATAGCTTTTAAAAGCTCGTCAACCTTGTTTGTCTTTTCCCATTCAACGCCGAGTTCTTCTCTGCCCATATGACCGTAAGCGGCAAGGGGGAGATACTTTGTTTCGGTGAGCTTAAGCTGTCTGATGATGGACTGCGGGCGGCAGTCAAATACCTTTTCAACAGCCTTTGCAAGCTCTTCGTTTGAATACTTTGATGTGCCAAAGCTGTCAACCATAATTGAAACAGGCTTTGCAACACCGATTGCATACGCAAGCTGAATTTCGCACTTCTTGGCAAGCTTAGCTGCAACAATATTCTTTGCAATATATCTTGAATAGTAAGCGGCACTGCGGTCAACCTTTGTCGGGTCTTTACCGCTGAATGCACCGCCGCCGTGACGAGAAAATCCGCCGTAGGTGTCAACAATAATCTTTCTGCCTGTAAGGCCTGAGTCGCCAACAGGACCGCCGATTACAAATCTGCCTGTCGGGTTTACGAAAATCTTTGTGCTTTCGTTCATAAGTTCAGCCGGGATAATCGGTTTGATAACATACTCGATAAGGTCTTTTCTGATTTGCTCAAGTGTAACATCTTCATCGTGCTGTGTTGAAATTACAACTGTGTCAATGCCGACAACCTTGTCATCGTCATACTCAACGGTAACCTGAGTTTTGCCGTCAGGACGAAGATATGAAAGTGTGCCGTCCTTTCTTACCTTTGTAAGCTGTTTTGCAAGCTTGTGTGCAAGAGAAATAGGCATCGGCATAAGCTCGGGTGTTTCATCACACGCATAACCGAACATCATACCCTGATCGCCCGCACCAATCTGGTTGTCAGTGTCGCTTTCGCCGTCTTTAAGCTCAAGGCTTTCGTTTACGCCCATTGCAATGTCGGGTGACTGTGCGTCAATTGATGTGAGAACCGCACA
>CACXEX010000175.1 GCA_902766775.1 uncultured Ruminococcus sp.
GCATCAAAGACAGTAAGCACTGACGGCAATAAGGTAACTGTTCTCTACAAGCTCAACTCAAACATGGGCGTTGTTGACGGACAGTGGGCTGTTAAGTATGATTCAAGCAAGCTCAAATTCAACATGGCTGATAACAAGACAGACGGCAAGCAGACAATCATGCCTTCACAGTCAAACCTTATTCACAATGCTTACAGCAATGTAATTAAGGGTGTATTTACTAACCCACAGGAGCCTACTCAGTACAACGGAGATACATTTATCTCACTCACATTTGAGGTTATCGGTTCAGGTACTGCAAGCGTATATCTTGACACACAGTACCTTACATTAGGTTATGTAAAGGGCAACAAGCTTAATCAGGCATCTGTTGTAAATAACAGCAAGGTTTGCGATGTAACAGGCATTGCAGGCTTTGAAAAAGTTTCTGTAAAGGGAACGACAGAATTTGCAAGTGATGTTCTCCTCGGTGATGTAAATATGGACGGTGTTATTACTGTTGCCGATGCCACAGAAGTTCAGAAGCAGGTTGTAAAACTTGTAAGCTTTACACAGCAGCAGTTTACTGCAGGCGATGTTGATAAGGATGGTTCAATCACAATTAAGGATGCTACACTCATTCAGAAGTATGTGGTTAATCTTATCAGCAGCTTTGATTAAGCTTAATAAAATTTGATATATCGTTCCATTTAGTCGATATTACAGGGAATGCCTCTCACATTTTGTGGGAGGCATTTTCTATTGCAAATTTTTAATTTTTCAAGTTCCAAACATAATAAAGGCAGACAACCGCGTGATTGTCTGCCTGATCTTGTTCTGATGAATGAATCTTCGATTACTCTTTTACGAGAACCTTTGTGATTTTACTGATGTACATTTTGTGGAAGTCGTTGTTGTACCACTTGTCAACGCCTTCGTGGTCGGTAATGCTTTCCTCGTTAAGATTTTGTGCATACATTTTCTTACATTCGAGTACAAGCTTTGCCTCTTCAAAATATACAGAACCGTTTTCGGTAAATGCAGGTGTAAGACCTGTTTCCTTTACCTTGTCGTAATCTCTGCCGCTCTTTGAACCGCAGAATTTAAGGGCATCTCTGTACTTTTCGTCAAAAAAGCTCATTGTGTAGCGGTCGCCGTTTTCCATAAACGCAAATGTGTATCTCTGCGGGCGAATAAATGTGAATGCAACAGGTTTGCCCCACATAATGCCTACACCGCCCCAGCTGATTGTCATTGTGTTAAACTTTTCCTTGTCGCCTGCAGTAACAAGTGCCCAGTCGTCACCGATAAGTTTAAACGGACTTTCAACGATTTCTTTCGGATTTATCTCTTTAAATACTGACATATAAATCTTCCTTTCGTAACATTTTCTTTGATAAAAACAGTATATCAAAAATTACCGAAAAATTCAATCTCAATTTATTTCGGTTGTGTCTTAAACATATGTAATGTATAATTTTAATTATGCCATTTGCAAGCTGAACAAAATGAAAAATATGCAAAATGGGTGTATATGTGTGTATGAATATGCAAAAAGAAATGAATAAAATGAATATTCATTTTTTATGAATATATACATTTTTCTGAAAATGCAGGGCGGAAGTGACATATCAACCGCCAAAAACACCGATAATACAGCGAAAAATCGACAGATTTCGGTTAAATTGTACCCCAAAACGCAAATTTGAAAAAAGATTGAATATTTATTCAAAAAACACTTGATTTTTTGAAAACAGAGTGTATAATGTAAGAGTAATAAAAATTAAAGCAAAGGAAACACCGACCAAATGTGTTTCCAAATTCTGGAGGAATTTAAAATGGCTGACAATAAGATTAAAAAGGTAGTTCTTGCATATTCAGGCGGTCTTGATACTTCAATCATCATTCCGTGGCTTAAAGAAAACTACGACAACTGCGAAGTTATCGCTGTTTCGGGTGATGTTGGTCAGGGTACAGAGCTTGACGGTCTTGAAGAAAAGGCTATCAAAACAGGCGCATCAAAACTTTACATTGAAGACCTTAACAAGGAATTTGTTGACGATTATATTATCCCAACAGTAAAAGCAGGTGCTGTTTACGAGGGCAAGTACCTCCTCGGCACATCTTTTGCTCGTCCTATCATTGCAAAGAGACTCGTTGAAATTGCAAAGGCTGAAGGTGCTGACGCAATTTGCCACGGCTGCACAGGTAAGGGTAACGATCAGGTTCGTTTTGAGCTTGCTATCAAGGCTTACGCTCCTGATATGAAGATTATTGCTCCTTGGAGAACATGGGAGTTCAAGAGCCGTGAAGACGAGATTGAATATGCTGAAAAGCACAATATTCCGCTCAAGATTAACCGTGAGACAAACTATTCAAAGGATAAGAACCTCTGGCACTTGAGCCACGAAGGTCTTGACCTTGAAAATCCTGCAAACGAGCCAATGTACAACAAGGAAGGCTTCCTTGAACTCGGTGTTTCACCTGAGCAGGCTCCGGACAAGGCAGAATATGTAACAATTTCATTTGAAAAGGGTGTTCCGACAAAGCTTAACGGTGAGGCTATCGACAGCGTTGAACTCATTAAGGAACTCAACAAAATCGGCGGCAGAAACGGCGTTGGTATCACAGATATCGTTGAGAACCGTCTTGTTGGTATGAAGGCTCGTGGCGTTTATGAAACTCCAGGCGGTACAATCCTCTATGCTGCTCACGCAAAGCTTGAGGAAATTTGCCTTGACAAGGACACACTCCACTACAAGCAGAATGTTGCAAATGCTTTTGCAGAGCTCGTTTATGACGGCAAGTGGTACACACCTCTCCGTGAGGCTCTCTCAGCTTTCGTTGACAGCACTCAGGAATATGTAACAGGTGATGTTAAGCTTAAGCTTTACAAGGGCAACATCATTGATGCAGGTGTAACAAGCCCATATTCACTCTATGATGAGGAAATTGCTACATTTGACGAGGATCAGGTTTATGACCAGAACGACAGCGCAGGTTTCATCAACCTCTTCGGTCTTCCAATCAAGGTTCGTGCAAAGAAAGGCCTTATCAAATAATTAAATCTTTGATTTACATACATAATCGGGGGCAGGGAATTTCTCTGCCCCGATAAGTGTTTATTACACCTTTTTATTTTTATACGATTTTTCGCGTTTTTTTAGTTCGTGCAGACAGTTTGCAATATCAAAAAACATATTTTGCCCGAGCGTAACTTTGTGATTGTACCGACAGACTATACACAACATTGATGGCAAGGTGAAAATAAACGCTTTTATACTTAAAAAATAACTGCTTTACAAAGGCTTAAACATAATGTAAGGAGAAATAATAATGCAGCTTTGGAAAGGACGCTTCAAAAAGGAGCTTTCAAAAACCACTAACGATTTTAACAGCTCGATTTCATTCGACAGCAGAATGTATAAAGAGGACATCGAGGGCAGCATTGCCCACGCAACAATGCTTGGCAGATGCGGCATTATTAAAGAAGAAGAGGCAGAAGATATCGTAAAAGGTCTTAAAGGCATTCTTGCAGACATCGAAAACGGCACTCTTCACATTGATCCTGAAGCCGAGGATATTCACACCTTTATCGAGGGTGAACTCACCAAGAGAATCGGCGACAACGGCAAAAGACTTCACACTTCAAGAAGCCGTAACGATCAGGTTGCCGTTGACATCAAGCTTTACCTCAAAAAAGAGGTTGTCAATGTTAAGAATCTCGTTGTAGGTCTTATCAAGGTTATTGCCGACAAGGCTGAAAAATACAGCGAAACCGTAATGCCCGGTTACACTCACCTCCAGAGAGCGCAACCGATTACTTTCGGTCATCATCTCCTTGCTTACGGCGAAATGCTTTTGAGAGATGTTTCAAGACTTGAAGATTGCCTCAAAAGAATGGACGAAATGCCGCTCGGTTCTTGTGCACTTGCAGGCACAACATACCCAATTGACAGAACAATCACAGCCGAACTTCTTGGCTTTGACAGAATTACAAATAACTCTCTTGATGGTGTTTCCGACAGAGATTACTGTATTGAATTTGCATCGGTGCTTTCAATAATTATGGTTCACCTCTCAAGATTTTCAGAGGAAATCATTATGTGGTGCAGCTGGGAATTCAAGTTCATTGAGCTTGACGACGCTTTTTCAACAGGCTCTTCAATTATGCCGCAGAAAAAGAACCCCGATATTGCAGAACTTGTTCGTGGTAAGAGCGGCAGAGTTTTTGGCGATAATATGACTCTCCTCACCATTATGAAGGGTACTGCACTTGCATACAACAAGGATATGCAGGAGGATAAAGAGGCTATTTTTGACGCACTCGACACAGTTAAAATGTGCCTCACAGCCTTTACTCCTATGCTTGACACAATGCGTGTCATTCCCGAAAATATGAGAAAAGCCGCAGCAGGCGGTTTCATCAACGCAACAGATTGCGCCGACTGGCTCACAAAACACGGTGTTCCGTTTAGAGATGCCTACAAGGCAACAGGCGAACTCGTTGCAAGATGTATTGAACTCGGCACAGACCTCGAAAATCTTCCTATGGAAGAGTACAAAAAGGTTTGCGATGTGTTCAACGAAGATGTTTACAGCGCAATTTCACTTGAACGCTGTACAAATGAGCGTACAGTATTCGGCGGCCCTGCATCGGCAAATGTAAAAGCTCAGGCTAAGCGTGTTGCAGAAATTGCAGAAAAGCTGTAAAAAATAAAATAACATTCCGAATTAACGGAATGTTTAAAACAATTTAATAAATAATCGAACTCAATGCCGATAAACCCGATTTTCGGGTTTGTTGGGGTAGCCTTGCGACCGCCGCCAGTGGCGGATAAAGGGAGCAAAGCGCTGTCTGAAATAACGAGCAATAGGCAGTGCATTTATGCACAACGCATTGCGACTATATTTCAGACGGGAAGGTATTATCCGACCCTACGAGTGGGATCATATGCTTTATATAAAAAGTGAGTTGCCGTATTCAACACATACAGGCAAAGATTGATATAAATTTACAATAGATTAGGTGATAGCAATGAAAATAAAAGCAGGTATTGTCGGCGCAACCGGTTATGCCGGTGCAGAGCTTGTAAGACTTCTTACCGCTCATCCCGAAGCTGAAATTTCGGCAATCAGCTCTGTTTCCTTTGAGGGCGACAAGCTGAGCGATGTTTATCCGTCTTATACATTTTTGAACGATATGATTTGTGAAAATCAGGATGCTGTTGTTGAAAAGAGCGATGTTATCTTTGCCGCTCTTCCACACGGTCTTTCACAGGAACTTGCCGCAAAGTGCATTGATGCCGGCAAGGCATTTATCGACCTCGGCGCTGACTTCCGCCTTGAAAGCGAAGAAGAATACACCGAGTGGTACGGCGGAACTTTCCTCGACAAAAAACTTCACGAACAGGCAGTTTACGGACTACCTGAGTTTTTCAGAGATAAAATTAAGGGCAAAAAGCTTGTTGCAAATCCGGGTTGTTACACAACCTGTTCACCGCTTGCAATTGCTCCGGCAATCGTAAACGGACTTGTCAGCACAAAGGGCATCATCTGCGACTGCAAGAGCGGTGTTACTGGTGCAGGCAGAAAGCCAAATCAGGGCAACCACTATCCCGAACTCAACGAGGGATTCCATGCTTATAAGGTTGCAAGCCACCGCCACACTCCCGAAATTGAGCAGACTCTCTCAAAGCTTTCTGGCGAAAAGGTTATCATCACTTTTGTTCCGCATCTTCTCCCTGTAAACCGTGGTATTCTTGCAACTGTTTATGCCGACATCAAAGACGGTGTAACTTTTGAGCAGATTAGAAAGGCTTATGAGGATTATTACAAGGACGAATTTTTCGTAAGACTTCTTGATGACGGCAAGTGTGCCGACATTCACAATATTAAATATTCTAACTTCTGTGATGTTTCAATTCACCACGATAAGAGAGCCAACAAACTCGTTGCCTGTGCCGCAATTGACAATATGGTCAAGGGTGCCGCAGGTCAGGCTATTCAGAATATGAACATCATCTTCGGACTTGACGAAAAAACAGGTTTGGTAATCGTTCCGCCTGCATTTTAAGGGTGAATATCTATGGAAATCAAGTATATTGAAAACGGCTCGGTTACTTCCGCAAAAGGCTTTACAGCCAACGGAATTTGTGCCGGAGTCAAAGCATCTAACACAACTAAAAAAGACCTTGCACTCATCTATTGCGACAAGGTTTGCAACAGTGCGGCTATCTTTACAAAGAACCTTGTAAAGTCCGACACTATATATGTTACTAAAAAACACCTTGAAAACGGCACGGTTCAGGCTGTTGTCGTAAATTCAGGCAATGCAAATGCCTGCAACCCTGACGGCTACGAAAAGGCTGAAAAAATGTGCAGTCTTGCCGCAGACGCTCTCGGTGTTGATGAAAACGATGTAATCGTTGCATCAACAGGTGTTATCGGTCAGCCTCTCCCGATTGAACCCATTGCAAGCGGAATTGCAAAGCTTAAAGGTACACTTACAAAGGACGGCGGAACTTCTGCTGCAGAGGCAATTATGACAACTGACACCGTGAAAAAACAGTGGGCTGTTGAAACGGTTCTTGACGGCAAAAAGGTTACAATCGGCGGTATTGCAAAGGGCAGTGGTATGATTCATATTAACATGGGTACAACCCTTTCCTTTGTAACAACTGATGCGGCAATTTCTTCCGAAATGCTGAAATCCGCACTTATCGAAGCCGCTGATGTCAGCTATAATATGGTAAGCGTTGACGGCGATACCTCAACAAACGATACCCTTGCAATTATGGCATCGGGTTATGCAGGCAACAAGGAAATCACCGAGAAGAACGATGATTACAAAATATTTGTAGCTGTTCTTACCGATGCATTCAAAAAGGTTGCAAAGAAACTTGCAAAAGACGGTGAGGGTGCAACAAAGCTCCTTATCTGCAAAGTTGATGGTGCAAAAGACGATAAGAGCGCAAAGATTATTTCAAAGAGCATCATCTGTTCAAGTCTTGTAAAAGCGGCTATGTTCGGTGCTGACGCAAACTGCGGAAGAATTCTCTGTGCAATCGGTTACAGCGGTGCCGAAACAGATGTTAAAAAGATTGATGTTTCATATAAATCCGCAAAGGGCGAAATCCTTGTCTGCAAGGACGGTAACGGTCTTGCATTTGACGAGGACAAGGCTAAGGAAATTTTGCTTGAGGACGAAATTGAAATTCTCGTAAAATTAGGTGACGGCAACGCATCTGCCGAGGCTTACGGCTGTGACCTTACCTATGATTATGTAAAAATCAACGGTGACTACCGCACATAATATGCGAATTTGATTGTGTGAGCGGTAATCAACTACATACAAAGGATTGAAGAAAATGGATGTTTCAAAGAGAGCCAAGGTACTTATACAGGCAATGCCCTATATCAAGAAATATTCGGGCGAAACAATTGTTGTAAAATACGGCGGAAACGCTATGATAAACGAAGAACTTAAAGCGGCTGTTATGAGCGACCTCGTTCTTATGCAGCTTGTTGGTGTCAATGTTGTGCTTGTTCACGGCGGCGGCCCCGAAATCAACGCTATGCTCAAAGCTGTCGGCAAAGAAAGCAAGTTTATCAACGGTATGAGAGTGACCGACGAGGAAACTATCGATATCGTTCAGATGGTTCTTGCAGGCAAGGTCAACAAGAGCCTTGTTCAGCTCCTCGGTAGTCACGGCGGTAAGGCTATGGGTCTTTGCGGTCTTGACGGCAGAATGCTTATGGCAGAAAAGCTTGTTACAGGCGCAGACCTCGGCTATGTTGGCGAGATTAAAGAAGTTAATCCCGAACCGCTCAACAATGCTCTTGCAAGCGGTTATATCCCGATTGTTTCAACCGTTGCCGGCGGTTATGACGGCAATGTTTATAA
Organism: uncultured Ruminococcus sp.; assembly: GCA_902766775.1. GTDB lineage: Bacteria > Bacillota > Clostridia > Oscillospirales > Acutalibacteraceae > Ruminococcoides. Next base: position 7,886 of record CACXEX010000175.1, read on the forward strand.
CATTAACGCAGACATTGCGGCATCGCAGATTGCCGCTAAAATCGGCGCTAAGAAGCTCATTCTTATGACAGACATCAGGGGACTTCTCCGTGATGTTCACGATGAGGATTCACTCATCCCCGTTGTCAATGTCAGCGAAGTTCCTATGCTCAAGCGTGACGGCATCATCAGCGGCGGTATGATTCCGAAAATTGACTGCTGTGTTGAGGCAGTTCGCAGCGGCGTAAGCCGTGCCCATATCATCGACGGCAGAATTGAACATTCAATTCTCCTTGAACTCTTCAGCGACGAAGGCATCGGCACAATGTTTTATTGATTTATGAGTGACAAATTGCCGAACAGAAAGAAAATCCGTTTTGAAAATTATGATTATTCGGATTTTGGTGTTTACTACATAACTGTTTGTACAAAAGATAAACAAAGAGTTTTTTGGACAAACAGAACTTTAAGTGCGTACCAAGCCCTCGGAGATGCAGGCATTTCCGTAGGGGCGGATATTATCCGCCCGCTTGATGAGCTTTTCCGTTCATTTACAACTGTCGGACAATATGTTTATAAGGCTGTGTTTGAAATGCACAGGCATTATCCATTCATATTTGTTGACACTTTCACAATTATGCCGAATCATATTCACTTGTTATTGCGAATTGATAATATGATTGAAACAGAAAATTCCGTGGAGTTTTCTAAGGCAAAATCAATTTCAACGGTTGTCGGTCAAATGAAACGCACAGTTTCCGCACAGACAGGATATTCAGTTTGGCAAAAGTCATTTTATGACCGTATAGTAAGGAATGACAGAGAATATTCCAAAATATGGCAATACATTAACAGTAATCCATTTGTTTGGGAAAAGGATTACTAATCAGGTTTTGAGAATATTGCAATTGTTTGTACAAATGATTTGTTCGATGTGATATACTTTGTGTAGTGGTTATTTGTACATCAGAAATTTTATTACGAACAAATCTACGAAATGAACATAAATTTTTGTAGGGGTAGTCTTGCGACTATATTTCAGATGGGCGATATTATCCGCCTGCCTTGATGAAATTTATGTTTGATTAAAATTATATGATGTTATGAGAGCTGTGTGTTCAAATTTACACGCATCGCTGACATTGTGGCTTTTATAAAAATAGTGCATTATAAATAATTTCTGCTATTACTTGCGGGCGGATGATATCCGCCCCTACGGGTAGACACAGAAACTTTGCAAAGTAAAGCGTTGATTATGGTTTTTCTTGCAAAACTTGCGACAACTATTCACTTTTCACTATTAATTTTTACTTAAAAACACGGAGGGTGCAATGATTATACGAGAAATGACAATTGATGACTATGATGAGGTCTATAAGATGTGGCAGATTACCACAAAGCGTGCGCTCTCTAAGGCTGACGAAAGAGATCAGATGGAGCGTTATCTCAAGCACAACGCAGGTATGAGTCAGGTTGCTGTTGTTGACGGAAGAATTGTCGGAACGGTGCTTGCAGGTCATGACGGCAGACGGGGATTTATCCACCATATGGCTGTTCTGCCCGAATTCAGACGAAAGAGAATCGGTCACGCTCTTGCACAGACCGCTATCAAAAAAATCCGTGAACAGGGCATCGACAAAACTCACATTTTCTGTTATCAGAACAACGAAACCGGTCAGAGTTTCTGGCGTGATTTCGGCTTTGAAAAGCGTGAAGATGTCTTTGTTTACTCCTTCAGCAACGACAAAATATGAAAGGCTGTGACTAACTTGACTACAAAAGAGAAAGATTTAAAATATATTATGCATACATACGGTCGCTACGATGTTGCGCTCAAGAGTGCAAAGGGCGTTACCGCATATGACGAAAACGGCAAAAAGTACATTGATGTTTCATCGGGTATCGGTGTAAACAGCCTTGGCTATTGCAATGACGGTTGGGTTGAGGTTGTTTCGAAGCAGGCAGGCACAATTCAGCATATGTCAAACTATTTTTATTGCTCACAGGCAAGTGACCTTGCCGAAAAGCTTTGCACACTTACAGGTCTTGCAAAGGTTTGCTTTGGCAACAGCGGTGCTGAGGCTAACGAGTGCGCAATCAAAATTGCCCGTAAGTACAGCTTTGACAAGTACGGCGAGGGCAGAAACGAAATCGTAACTCTTAACAATTCTTTCCACGGCAGAACTGTTACAACTCTTGCCGCAACAGGTCAGGATGTTTTTCACAACTACTTTTTCCCCTTTACAGAGGGCTTTAAGTATGCAGATGCAGACGATATGGACGCTCTGAAAGCGGTTGTTTCTGAAAAAACCTGCGCAGTAATGCTTGAACTCATTCAGGGTGAGGGCGGTGTAAATATCCTCGATCCCGAATATGTTAAAGAGCTTGTTAAGTATTGCAACGACAACGACATTCTCGTTATTGTTGATGAAGTTCAGACAGGTGTTGGTAGAACAGGCAAACTGTTTGCTCATCAGAACTACGGTATTCTCCCCGACCTTATGACTGTTGCAAAGGGACTCGGCGGCGGACTTCCTATCGGTGTTTGTATGTGCGGTGAAAAGCTTAAAGATGTTATGTCACCGTCAACACACGGCACAACATTCGGTGCAAACCCTGTTGTTTGTGCTGGTGCAAACTATGTTCTTGAAACAGTTGCAAATGACGAATTCCTTGCTGAAGTTGAGAAAAAGGGTCAGTATTTTGAGGACAAACTCACAAAAATTGACGGCGTAAAGAGCGTTCGCAGAATGGGTCTTATGATTGGTGTTGAGCTTGAAAAAGTCGCCGCACACGATATTGCAATCAAATGCGTTGAAAACGGATTGCTCATTATTACGGCAAAAGACTTGCTCCGTATGCTCCCACCGCTTGTTATTAACTATGATGAAATTGACGAGGCGATTAACATACTCGAAAAAACAATAAAGGAGAACAACTAATGAAACACTTACTTAAACTTGAGGACTGGTCAACAGAAGAAATTATCAACACACTTAACCTTGCCGATCAGCTTAAATATGAGCAGAAGCACGGCATTGAGCATAAAATTCTCAAGGGCAAGACTCTTGGTATGATTTTTGAAAAGTCAAGCACTCGTACTCGTGTTTCATTTGAGGTTGGTATGACACAGCTCGGCGGTTATCCGCTTTTCCTCTCATCAAATGACCTTCAGATTGGCAGAGGCGAGCCTGTTGAAGATACGGCCCGCGTTCTTTCTCGTTTTCTTGACGGTATTATGATTCGTACTTTTGAGCAGAAAGAAGTTGAGGCTCTTGCAGAGTACGGCTCAATCCCGATTATCAACGGCCTTACAGACTATTGTCACCCATGTCAGGTTCTTGCTGACCTTATGACAATCCGTGAATTCAAGGGCAAACTTGAAGGCTTAAAGATGTGCTTTATCGGTGACGGCAACAATATGATGAATTCACTCATCGTTGGTGCACTCAGCACAGGTATGAGTTTCTCAGCCGCTTGTCCAAAGGATTATATGCCGCCTAAGCACATTATCGAGTTTGGCGAAAAGTACGGCAAAGATAAATTTGAGATTGTAACAGATCCGCTTGAGGCTGCTAAAAATGCTGATGTTGTTTATACAGATGTATGGGCATCAATGGGTCAGGAAGAAGAAAAGAAAATCCGTGAAGCAGCATTTGCCGGCTATCAGGTTAACAAAGAACTTATGGCTGTTACAAACAAGGATTGTATGGTTCTCCATTGCCTTCCCGCACACCGTGGCGAAGAGATTACTGCAGATGTATTTGAAGAACACGCAAACGAAATCTTTGAAGAGGCTGAAAACCGTCTTCACGCTCAGAAGGCTGTCCTTGTTGAGTGTATGTCAGACAAAATGCCCGAAAAGGTTTAATGACAGTTCGGCTTTTTAAAACTTCATAAAAAGCACAAAAGTCATATTGCACAACACGAAAGTGGGTAAATTGTGCAATATGACTTAAATTTTGTTGCAAAAAAGAGTATAATTCCATTTGGGGATAATAGCAAAATGAAAATTGTGGGTGTATAATTAAAGTAAATAATTACACATTTTATGGCGAAAAAAGGAAGTCTTTAAAATGACAAGAGAACAAAAACAGCATATTCTGCATTTTGCAGTCAGCTCTCTGGGCGGATTTATGGGCGGATATGCAATTTACAATCACTGTGATGTGTTCGGTAACGCACAGACAGCAAATATGATTCACCTTGTCAGCAA
>CACXEX010000176.1 GCA_902766775.1 uncultured Ruminococcus sp.
ATTTTCTGTTGCACTATCCCTGGAGTCGCCTCCGGCGGCCGTTAGCCGTTATTATTGCTCTGTGAAGCCCGGACTTTCCTCGCACAGCACCTTTCGGTAACTGCTCGCAGCTGTTCAACACACTCGCACAATCATTCTATACCTATTTTGTACAAAAGTCAAATGAAATTTGTGATTTTTACTTGATATAAAGGCTTTTAAGGGGTATAATGAAAGGGAATTTATTATAAGGAGTTACCGATATGGATATCAGAAAAGAATCACTCAAAAAGCACTATGAGTGGAACGGTAAGATTGAAGTTGTTTCAAGAGTTCCTATTAACTCGGCTGAAGACCTCTCTCTTGCCTATACTCCGGGTGTTGCAGAACCGTGTCTTGAAATTCAGAAGGACTATGACAAGTCTTTTGAACTCACAAGGAGAAACAACCTTGTTGCTGTTGTAACCGACGGTACAGCTGTTCTCGGTCTTGGTGACATTGGTCCTGAGGCAGGTATGCCTGTTATGGAGGGTAAATGTGCTCTCTTCAAAGAATTCGGCGATGTTGACGCATTCCCAATTTGTGTAAGAAGTAAGGATGTTGACGAAATCGTAAACGCAATTTACCTTATCAGCGGTTCATTTGGAGGAATCAATCTTGAGGATATTGCCGCTCCAAGATGCTTTGAAATTGAGAAAAAGCTCAAAGAAAAGTGCGATATTCCGATTTTCCACGATGACCAGCACGGTACTGCTGTTATTGTTGCCGCAGGTCTTATCAACTCACTCAAGCTTGTTCACAAAAAACTTGACGAAATCAAGGTTGTTATGAACGGTGCAGGCGCAGCAGGTATTGCAATTGCAAAACACCTTCTTAATATGGGTGTAAAAGACATTACACTTTGTGACAGTAAGGGTATTATCTGCAAAGGTGATCCAAGACTTAACGCTGTTAAGCAGGAAATGGCTGAAATTACAAACCTTTCACATCTTGAAGGCTCACTTACGAATGCAATGAAGGGTGCAGATGTATTTCTCGGAATTTCCGCCGCAGGCTGCGTAAGTGAAGAAATGGTTAAGTCAATGGCTAAAGACCCGATTCTCTTTGCTATGGCTAATCCGACACCTGAAATTATGCCTGACATTGCTAAGAAGGCAGGTGCCGCAGTTGTCGGTACAGGCAGAAGTGACTTCCCGAACCAGATCAACAATGTACTGGCTTTTCCTGGTATTTTTAGAGGTGCTCTTGACTGCCGTGCAAGCGACATCAATGAAGAAATGAAAGTTGCCGCATCTTTTGCAATTGCATCACTCGTAAGCGATGAAGAACTTAATGCTGATTATATTCTTCCTGAGGCATTTGACAAAAGAATCGGTAAAACAGTTGCTGAGGCTGTAAAGAAAGCCGCAATTGAAACAGGCGTTGCAAGAATCTGATAAGATTTGCAAACAAATATTTTAAGAGAAAGAAAAAGAGGAAAACAATGAAAAAGACAGTTACTTTATTAGTACTGATTTCAATGCTGTTCTCTACTGTCTTTCTGTTCACAGGATGCGGTGATTCATCGGTTAAAGAAATTAAAACTGCCGATGACATCAAAGGTGCATCCGTAGGTGTTCAGACAGGTACAACAGGCGACACTTTTGTATCTGACTACGAGGCTGACGGCACCAAAGTTATGCGTTACAGCAAAGGTGCCGACGCTATCGTGGCTCTTACACAGAATAAAATCGACTGTGTTGTAATTGACAGTGAGCCGGCAAAGGAATTTGTAAAGGCAAATGCAGGACTTAAAATTCTTGATGAACCTTTTGCAGAAGAGCAGTATGCAATCTGTATTTCAAAGGACAATCATGAACTCACTGAAAAAATTGATAAGGCTCTTGCAGAACTTAAAGACGAGGGTGTTCTTGATAAAATCAAGAGTTACTACATAGAGGGCAACACCGACACTATCCCCTATGAATCACCGAAAAATATAAAATATGACGGTGAACTTCATATGGCTACGAATGCCGCTTTCCCACCATATGAATATGTTGAAAGCGGTAAAATTGTAGGTCTTGACCCAATGATGGCTACCGCAATTTGTGACAAGCTTGGCAAAAAGCTTGTTATTGATGATATGGAATTCGACTCCGTCATCACAGCTGTTCAGACAGGCAAAGACGATTTCGGTATGGCAGGTATGACTGACACACCCGAAAGAAGAAAGAATATCGACTTTTCGACTTCATATGCTAACACAACTCAGGTTATCATTGTAAATGACAGTGCTTCAGGCAGTTTGTTTGGCAATCTTGGTGAAAGTTTTAAAAACACATTTATTACCGATAACAGATGGCAGCAACTTTTAAGCGGTTTACTTGTAACTCTTGAAATCACATTGTTTGCAGGCATTATCGGTGTTATAATTGGATTTATTATTGCTCTTGTAAGGGCAACACACGATATTCAG
>CACXEX010000177.1 GCA_902766775.1 uncultured Ruminococcus sp.
AAGTTTACTTTGCTCACAATTTTAGTTACAATAACTACCTCGTCAAAATTCTTATTTTTATGCCTTTATAATATGGTAAAAACTGCTTTTCTGCATACTTTCAGACCGATTTTTCTCAATAAGCAAGGCTTTGAATTTGTATGCAATTTGTGCCTCTTCAACAAAAGTAAATTTGCTCTCTTGTAAGCATTGACGAAAAATTTTTTAACCTACAAATAAATGATTTTAAAATTGTTGTATATGCCGATTAAAGTATGATACAATTATGATACAAGCTTAATATAATATATTTTTAAAGGGATAAGTGAAAAGGAGTGAATGTTACGAAGAAAAAGATTGCTGTAATTGTGGTTGCAATTGTTTTATGCGTTGCCGCCGCAGTATTTGCCGTGCCGAAAATCAGTTTCTATGCGTGTGAGCCTACCGTGTATTTTGATGTTGAGTACTGCGACAAGGTTGACACAAAGATGTCTGCCGAAGATGCCGAAACCGTGAAGAAAATGTTTGAGGGCAAATCCGCATATTTTGATTCACCGTCTTGTGGTTTTTCCGAAAATGCATCAATAAGAATAGGCTGTAATACATATATGCCTGCGTGTGACGGTGATGAAACAGTTAAGCACGGATTTATGTATTTTAGGCTTTCAAAAAGCGAAAATAACGAACTTCGCAAGATTATGAAAAAGTACGGAGCAGATATTAGAAAAGCCATCTAATACCGTTGACAGACGCATTTCCGTGTGTTAAACTTTTCTCGAAAAATATACGGAGGTGTTTTTATGAAAAACTACAACTGGGCAACACTCGGTTGCGGAGTTATCGCAAATGAGCTTGCAACTGCGCTCGAAAGCAGAGGACAGAAACTTTATTCCGTTGCAAACCGTACCCACGAAAAGGCAGTGGCTTTTGCCGAAAAATACGGCATTGAAAAGGTTTACAACGATATTGACGAGCTGTTTAAAGACGAAAATGTTGACATAATTTACATTTCCACACCGCATAACACGCACATAAAATATCTTCGCAAGGCTCTTGCGGCGGGAAAACATATTTTGTGCGAAAAGTCGATAACGCTCAATTCAGAGGAACTTGACAAGGCAATCACCCTTGCCGAGAAAAATCATGTTGTGCTTGCAGAGGCTATGACAATCTACCATATGCCGATTTACAAGGCTCTTCTTGAAAAGGTAAATTCAGGCGACCTTGGCGAGCTTAGACTTATTCAGATGAATTTCGGCAGTTACAAAGAGTACAATATGAACAACCGATTCTTCAACCGCAACCTTGCGGGCGGTGCAATGCTTGACATCGGCGTGTATGCACTTTCGTTTGTTCGTATGTTTATGAGTTCATGCCCGAACGAGGTACTGTCACAGGTTAAATATGCCGAAACAGGCGTTGACGAACAAGCGAGTATTCTTTTAAAGAATAAAGAGGAAGAAATGGCAACTGTCATCCTTTCACTTCACGCAAAACAGCCTAAGCGTGGCACAATTTCGTTTGACAAGGGCTATGTTGAAATTTTTGAATATCCCAGAGGTATGGAGGCTAAGATTACATACACCGCTGACGGTCACACCGAAACAATCTCTGCCGGTCAGACAAAGGACGCATTGCTCTATGAGGTTGAGGATATGGAAAAGGCGATAGAGGGCGACACATTTCTTATGCACCTTGACTACACAAAAGATGTTATGAAGATTATGACCGACATCCGCAAAAGTTGGGGAATGAAATACCCTGAAGAAGAATAAGTTTTAAAATTGAATTTATCACTAAACAAAAACTCCACCGAACAATGCGGTGGAGTTTCCTTTATATATTGGATTATTAATCGTGAAATCGGAATCAATAGTTTTCTGCGTGAATTTCAAAATAGCTCTGTGGGTGATTGCAGACGGGGCAAACTTCGGGAGCCTCTGTGCCAACAACAATGTGACCGCAGTTACGACACTCCCACACCTTAACTTCACTCTTCTTGAAAACTTCAGCAGTTTCAACATTGTGGAGTAATGCACGGTATCTCTCCTCGTGATGCTTTTCAATTGCGGCAACAAGGCGGAACTTGTGTGCAAGTTCTGTAAAGCCTTCTTCTTCGGCAGTTTTAGCGAAATCTTCATACATATCTGTCCACTCGTAGTTTTCGCCCTCGGCAGCGGCAAGAAGATTTTCTGCTGTGTCGCCGATTCCGCTGAGTTCCTTAAACCACATTTTTGCGTGTTCTTTCTCATTGTTTGCTGTCTTTAAGAAAAGGTCTGCAATCTGCTCAAAGCCCTGCTTTTTGGCAACAGATGCAAAATATGTGTACTTGTTGCGAGCCTGTGATTCGCCTGCAAAAGCAGCCTCAAGGTTCTTTTCTGTCTGTGTTCCCGAATACTTTGTTGTTTTAGCCATAATACTTTCCTCCGTTAATAAATTTACGATGCACAATACGCCTTTGTGCATTTTATTTTTACTTAAAATCAGTAATCATTATTGATTATGATATAACTATACCTTGTAACATAGATTTTGTCAATAGATTTTGCAAAAAATATTTCTTCTTTTAGGATAGGTAATTTTTACTTAAAAATACCTGTCCGCATTTTTATGCCGTTTTTTTCGATTTTATTACTATTTTTGCGAAAAATATTATTTCTATATTGTTGCAATTTGCTAAAGTGTTAAATACTTGAAAATTTTACCTTGACTTTTCACTCCGTACAGTATAAAATAGTTGTCAAAGAAACACATAGTAAATTGATAGGAATTGTAGGTTAATCAAAAATAACCTAAAATATCCCCAAAGGTGACGCTTATGAAAAACATTTATAATCCGAAGAAAATACGAATGTGTACCTCATTTGGAGGCAAGCCATACTGTTGCATGTGATTGCTTGTCAGAACTAAAAATCTATTTTATTTAATTTAAAGTGAGGTAATCAAAATGAAAAATTTAAGAACAAAAGTATTATCAGCAGTATTGGCAGTTTCGGTTTTAGGTGCGTCGGCAGTTGCTTTTACGGGATGCGGAAATAAGGATACTGCGAACGATTCAAAAGTTAAGATAACAAATGTGTCATATGACCCGACACGAGAACTTTATGAATCATATAACAAAATCTTTGCTAAGCATTGGAAAGAAGAAACAGGACAGGATGTTGAAGTTACCCAGTCACACGGCGGCTCGGGCAAACAGGCTCTTGAGGTTGCAAACGGTCTTGAAGCCGATGTTGTAACACTCGCACTTGAATACGATGTAAACGCAATTCGTGACGCAGGTCTTATTGAGGACGGTTGGGTTAATGAGTTTGACAATGACTCTTCACCTTACACTTCAACAATTGTATTCCTCGTTCGCAAAGGCAATCCGAAGAACATTAAGGATTGGGACGATGTTGTAAAAGACGGTGTGGGCGTTATCACTCCAAACCCGAAAACTTCGGGCGGTGCAAGATGGAACTACCTTGCCGCTTGGGCATATGCAGACAAGAAATATAACGGCGATGAAGCAAAAATTGAAGATTTCATTAAAAAGCTTTATAAAAATGTGCTTGTACTTGACTCAGGTGCAAGAGGTGCAACAACTTCATTCGTAGAAAACGGACAGGGCGATGTTCTTCTTGCTTGGGAGAATGAGGCTTACCTCTCAATTAAGGATAACCCCGATGAATACGAAATTGTAACTCCGAGCGTAAGTATCCTCGCACAGCCTTCTGTTGCTGTTGTTGATGAAGTAGTTGACCAGAGAGGCACTCGCAAGGTTGCAACAGAGTATTTAAAATACCTTTACAGCGATGAGGCACAGCGCATTGCAGGCGACAACTACTACCGTCCGTATAATAAAGATATTTTGAAGGAATATTCCGATGTATTTGATCTCAATATCAACCTTGTAACAATCAACGACTTCGGCGGTTGGGATGAGGCTCAGAAAAAGCACTTTGCAGACGGCGGTATCTTTGACAAGATTTATGAGAAAAAATAAAAACTGATTTAAAGATGGTATCCGACAGTTACAGGCAGTTCTGTCGGATATCTGAAAATCTGTATAAATAACAGGGGAAACAGGTGTGATGATGATACAGGCAAAAAAGTCTAAAAAAGCAAAAAGAGTAATTCCGGGATTCGGACTTTCTCTGGGCGTTACAATTACATTATTAAGCCTTGTTGTTCTTATTCCGCTTGCGGCTCTTGTAATATATACGGCTCAGCTGAGCCCCTCGGAATTCTGGGAGACTATTACCAGTGAAAGAGTGCTCGCAAGTTACAAGGTTAGTTTTATTACGGCATTTATAGCGTCGCTTATCAATGCTGTTATGGGTGTAATCCTTGCGTGGGTACTTGTGCGCTATGACTTTCCCGGAAAGAGAATACTTGACGGTATGATTGAACTTCCGTTTGCTCTTCCAACAGCGGTTGCAGGCATTGCGCTTACTTCACTCACAGCCGATACGGGTGTTATCGGTGGATTTTTTGCAAAGTTCGGCATAAGCATTGCTTACACAAAAGTAGGTATAACAATTGCACTTGTCTTTGTGGGAATTCCGTTTGTAACAAGGGCGGTTCAGCCTGTGCTTGAAAAAATTGACCCCGTATATGAAGAGGCGGCAGGCGTTATGGGTGCAAGCAGATCAAGAATTTTCCGCAAAATAATTTTTCCGGAGATTCTTCCGTCTGTACTCACAGGATTTGGTCTTGCATTCGGCAGATGTCTTGGTGAATACGGTTCGGTTGTTTTCATTGCGGGCAACAAGCCGTTTGAAACTGAGATTACACCGCTTATTATTATGTCAAAATTACAGGAGTATGATTATAAGAGTGCTACGGCAATTGCACTTGTAATGCTTGCAGCATCGTTTTTGATTTTGTTCCTTGTAAATATGGTTCAGCACAGAAACACAAAAATTCTGAAAGGAGGAAGATAAAATGTATGAAAAAACAAAGGGTTCAAAAGCAGTAAAAGGAATACTTATAGGTATTGCCCTTTTATTCGTGATTGTAATGCTCGTTCTTCCTCTTGTAACGGTAATATGTGAGGCTTTCAAAAGCGGCATTGAGGTGTTCTGGCAGGCTGTCAGCGATGACTACACAATTAAGGCGATTTTACTTACAGTTGAGGCAACGTTGTTTGCAGTATTGTTCAACACAGTATTCGGAATTTTTGCCGCTTGGTCAATTACCAAATTCAGATTTAAGGGCAAAAAAATTCTCACAACACTTATCGACCTCCCCGTAACGGTTTCTCCCGTAATCGCAGGTCTTATCTTTGTACTCACTTTCGGCAGACAAAGCCCGATATATCCGCTTTTAAGTGAACTTGGAATCAAGATTATCTTTGCCGTTCCCGGAATCATCCTTGCAACCGTGTTTGTAACATTCCCGTTCATTTCACGAGAGCTTATTCCTGTGCTTGAGTCCGAGGGTACGGACGAGGAAGAGGCAGCCGCACTTATGGGTGCAAAAGGCACAACAATTTTCAGAAAAATAACATTCCCACACATAAAATGGGCATTCCTCTACGGAGTTGTTCTCTGTGCCGCAAGAGCAATGGGCGAGTTCGGCGCTGTATCGGTAATTTCGGGACATTTAAGAGGAAAAACCAACACTTTGCCGCTACATATTGAAATACTTTTTAATGAGTTTAAGTATGTTCCCGCCTTCGCGGTTTCATCAATACTTGTGCTTATGGCAATTGCAATTCTGATTATCAGAAGTGTTGTGGAATACAAAGGAAAGAAGGATGCGTAATGTATGTTGAACTTAAAAATATAAACAAAACCTTCGGTGACTACAAGGCATCCGACAATGTAAATTTCGGTATTGAAAAGGGCAAGCTTATCGGTCTTCTCGGTCCTTCGGGCAGCGGTAAAACCACAATTCTCCGTATGATTGCAGGCCTTGAAAGCCCCGATAGCGGTGAAATCGTGATTGACGGCAAGGTTGTCAACGATATTCCCGCAAGTAAAAGAGGAATCGGTTTTGTATTCCAAAACTACGCTCTTTTCAGATATATGACTGTGTTTGATAACATTGCTTTCGGTCTGAAAATTCAGAAAAAGAGCAAAAAGTTTATTAAAGAAAGAGTAAACGAACTTGTAAAACTTATCGGTCTTGAAGGCCTTGAAAAGCGTTATCCAAGCCAGCTCTCGGGCGGTCAAAAACAGCGTGTTGCCTTTGCAAGAGCGCTTGCACCAAACCCGAATCTTCTTCTGCTTGACGAGCCTTTTGCCGCAATTGACGCAAAGGTTAGGCAGGAACTTCGTTCATGGCTTAAAGATATGATTGAAAGACTCGGTGTTACAAGTATATTTGTTACTCACGATCAGAGCGAGGCTATTGAAGTTGCCGACGAAATTATAATTACAAACAAGGGCAGAATCGAGCAGATAGGTTCTCCGATTGATATTTACCAGCATCCTGAAACCGCATTTTCAGCAACATTCTTTGGTCAGGCAACTACGCTTGATGATTATACAAAGTTCAAAACCTTTGATGTTATCGAAAATGCCGAAAAGGCTGTTATCCGCCCCGAATTTGTAAAGGTGACAAAACTCAGTGAAACGACAGCACAGAAGGCGTCTGTTTCGGTTGGTGAGGTCGTTAAGACTTCATTCAGAGGTGACAATATAGAAATTGCCGTAAAATGTGACGGTGGAATTGTTTATGCTTTCAGAGGCCTTGACGAAACCCCGATTTCGGTTGGCGAAAAGGTCAATGTGTTCCTGTACAGACTTTTCATAACCAAAGGCGACGAGGTTCACGTTCTCCAGAACAAATCTCTTCAGGAAGAGTCGGTTATTATCTAACTGTTTTTATCACGATAACAACTGTAAAAAATCCTATATAAAAACAAGTAAAGCACCGAGGGAAGAACCTCGGTGCTTTGCTCTGCTAAAGAATA
>CACXEX010000178.1 GCA_902766775.1 uncultured Ruminococcus sp.
ACCAAGATGATAAAATAAAATTCCACATTGGTGATGTCAGAGATATACAAAGCATACGAAATGCAATTAATGGTGTGAATTATATTTTCCATGCAGCAGCATTAAAACAGGTTCCTTCCTGCGAGTTTTTTCCTTTAGAGGCGGTAAAAACAAATGTATTAGGTACAGATAATGTGCTTACTGCTGCGATAGATGAGGGAGTTGAAACGGTTATTTGCCTTTCAACCGATAAAGCTGCGTATCCGGTAAATGCAATGGGTACTTCAAAGGCTATGATGGAAAAGGTTGTAGTTGCAAAATCAAGAACGACAAAAACTACTAAAATCTGCTGTACAAGATACGGAAATGTAATGTGCAGCAGAGGTTCGGTAATACCTCTTTGGATTGAACAAATCAGAGCTGGAAAGCCAATCACAATAACCGATCCTAATATGACAAGATTTATTATGTCATTGGATGAAGCAGTTGATTTAGTACTTTTTGCGTTTGAAAACGGTCAGTCAGGTGATATTCTTGTTCAGAAAGCACCTGCTTGTACTATTCAGACCCAAGCAGAAGCCGTTTGCCGACTTTTTGGCGGAGATGAGGATAATATTAAAATTATCGGTATTAGGCACGGTGAAAAGATGTATGAAACTCTGCTTACTAATGAAGAGTGTGCAAATGCTGTTGATTTAGGCGATTTTTACCGTGTTCCTTGTGATAAACGCAGTTTGAATTATGAAAAATATTTCAGCAAGGGAGATACCGAGAGAAACAGACTTAATGAATTTAATTCTAATAATACTGATTTGCTGACAGTGGAACAGACTATGGAAAAAATTTCTTCATTAGATTACATTAAGAACGAACTCACAAAATAACGGAATATGCAGTGCGTAAAGGAGAACGAATATGAAAAAGATATGTATTCTTTTAACAGCAGTTTTATTATCCGTGTGCTTTGTCGGTTGTGACAGCGGCGCATCAGATAATACTTCAACAACTGCTATAGCAAGTTCAGGCAGTGAAGAGAGTGAAATCAGTTTTTACAAAACGGATGAAGATACTTTTGAAATCAAGACAGAATACTGTTCGTTGTACTATCCTAAAAAATGGGAAAAGTATATAAAGACTGAAATAGATGACAAAGAACCTTATACGGTCAAGTTTATTGCCTTGGAAGAGAAAGAAGAGATTCCTCTGTTTGATGTGGTGTTTGGAGAGTCGAGTATCGGTTCTAAGTTAGGCAAGTTAGAAATTGATAATGAAAAAGTTGATGTCTATTTAGTAGATCATTCCGGAGAGTGGTCTGAAAATATTACTAAAGACAGTGAAAGCAATTTGTATGCTATGAGTGAAGATGTAAATGTTTTAATTTCAAAGCTCGTATATAATTCTAAATTGGTTTTGGAAAACTAAGGAGAAAAAATGAACATACTTGTTACCGGTGCATTTGGTTTTGTCGGAAAAAACCTTTGTGAAGCGTTAAGAAATATACGTGACGGCAAAGACCGTACTCGTCCGAATCTTAAAATAGACAATATCTATGAATTTGATGTAGACACACCGAAAGAATTGCTTTTTGGTTTCTGCAAAAATGCCGATTTTGTTTTCAATCTGGCAGGTGCAAACAGACCGAAAACTACTGATGAGTTTATGCAAGTCAACTGCGACTTTGCAAAAGAATTGCTTGATATGCTGAAGCTGAATAATAACAAATGTCCCGTTATGCTTTCCAGCTCTATTCAGGCTACACTTTGCGGCAGATTTGCTGACAGTGAATATGGCAGGTCGAAGCTTGCAGGTGAAAATCTGTTTTTTGATTATTCTTTGCAAACAGGCGCAAAGGTACTCGTATATCGTTTTCCAAATTTATTTGGAAAATGGTGTCGCCCAAACTATAACAGCGCAGTTGCGACTTTCTGCAATAACATAGCAAATGATTTGCCTATAACGGTAAATAATCCTGCCACAGAGCTTGAATTGCTCTATATTGACGACCTTGTAAATGAAATGCTTGATGCTCTCGAGGGCAAAGAGCATAACTGTGAGTTTGAAGGTGTTAATACGGTATTGTGCGAGAACGGAAAATTCTGTGCTGTTCCGAAAACTCACCATGTCACACTCGGCAGAATTGTCGAATTACTTGAATCATTCAAAAAACAGACGTCTACTCTTGTCATTCCCGAAATCCCCGAAGATTCATTTGCCAAGAAGCTATATTCAACTTACCTTTCTTATCTGCCGAAGGATAAGGTAGCCTTTGATTTAAAGATGAACACCGACGAGCGAGGAAGCTTTACAGAGCTTATAAAAACGATGAATTGCGGTCAGATTAGTGTGAATATATCTAAACCGGGAATTACAAAGGGTCAGCATTGGCACAATACAAAATGGGAATTCTTTATTGTTGTTGCAGGTCACGGCTTG
The DNA here is from genome assembly GCA_902766775.1 of uncultured Ruminococcus sp. Taxonomy (GTDB): domain Bacteria; phylum Bacillota; class Clostridia; order Oscillospirales; family Acutalibacteraceae; genus Ruminococcoides. The sequence goes on from CACXEX010000178.1 coordinate 2,413, forward strand.
ATTGAAGAACGCAGAATCGGCAGTGATGAGGTGTTGAGATTCGAAGTCAGCGGAGAAAAAATTACCGCAGTACATATGCTTCCCGGATATACGCACAATATCATAAATTTGTCTGATACAGAAGATCTCGTTACAGTGATGTGGGCAAATGAACAATTTGATTCTAATCATCCCGATACTTATTTTGAGAAGGTTTAAAAATGCAGATAAAAACAGATTATTCAAACATATCCTTTAAAAATAACGGAAAACTAAAACTATTGATTATAGTTGGCACACGTCCTGAAATTATACGTTTATCTGCTGTAATTAAAAAATGCAGAATATATTTTGATTGCATATTAGCACATACAGGACAAAATTATGACTATAATTTAAATGAAGTATTCTTTAAAGATTTAAAGCTTGGTTTGCCTGAAGTCTATATGGACGCTGTCGGCAATGATTTAGGCGAAACAATAGGAAATATTATAAATTGTTCGTATAAGCTGATGACTCAAATAAATCCTGACGCACTTTTAATTCTCGGAGATACAAATTCCTGTCTGTCGGCAGTTGCGGCAAAGCGCTTACATATACCAATATTTCATATGGAAGCAGGTAACAGATGTAAGGACGAGTGTTTGCCTGAAGAAACCAACAGGCGTATTGTAGATATAATTTCTGATGTAAATATGGCTTATTCGGAGCATGCAAGACGTTATCTTGCTGAGTGCGGGTTGCCTAAAGAGCGTACCTATGTCACAGGTTCACCTATGGCAGAGGTTCTTCACTCAAATCTTGA
>CACXEX010000179.1 GCA_902766775.1 uncultured Ruminococcus sp.
GATGATAATTTTCTTGACAGCCTGCGGCGACATTTCGGTTTTTTCCTGTTCGTAATCGTCAAGAGGCATATCCTCGTAGCTCATTACATCTCTGTCGGTTTTATGTGTTTTTCGTTTTGAATAATGTCCTTTAAACTTTTTAAACATCAGTGTTCACTCCTTTTTGTGAACTGTTGTCATTTTCATAATTCACACGATTCAGGTACAATCCGCAAGCCTGTGCTGTGGGACCCGAATATTTTCTGTTTTTCTTTTCAATAATAGATGGGATTTCATTTGGAGCAATTTTGCCCTGCTGAACCATGAGAAGTGTTCCCACCATAATACGAACCATATTGTACAAAAATCCATCAGCCTCAACCTTCATTGTAACAAGGTTGCCCTCACGGGTTACCGAAAAGGCTTTTACATTTCTGGTCATATCCCCTTTTTCACGGTTATCAAGCGTGCAAAAGGAAGTAAAATCGTGTTTGCCAACATACGCCTGAGCGGCTTTGTTGAGCAGATTTTCGTCAATTTTGTATCTGTAATGAAGTGCGTAGCCGTCAAGGAACGGGTTTCGCACCTCGCTGTTCCAGATTTTGTAGATATATTCCTTACTTGTGCAGGAATAGCGGGCGTGAAAATCGGGTGCAACCTCTTTGCAGTCAAGAACCGCAATGCTAAGCGGCAACCAGCGGTTAAGCGCCGCCTTTAGCCTTTCGGGCTTTATAGGATGCTCTGTTTTAAGGCTGATGCAGTACATATTTGCGTGAACTCCGCTGTCTGTGCGACTGCAGCCTTTTACATCAAAGTCATCGCCGATAATCTTTGAAAGAGCAGTTTGAAAAGCCTCTTGAACCGTCATTGCGTTCTGCTGAATCTGCCAGCCGTGGAACTCTTTTCCGTCATATGAAATTGTGAGAAGAAGATTTCTTATACTGCCGCAGGCAGGAATATGTTGCATAAAATCACTCCGCCGATTAAAAGTGCGACCATTACAAAAGATACATAGTCACGCTTTGCCATATGAATAGTTTTCATTCGTGTTCTTCCTGTTCCGCCACGGTAGCAACGGCACTCCATTGCTGTTGCAAGCTCATAGGCTCTTCTGAATGCCGAAACAAAAAGCGGAATAAGAATTGGGATAAATGCCTTTACCCTCTGAATAATGTTACCCGACTCCATATCGGCACCTCTTGCCTTCTGAGCCTGAGTAATTTTGTCGGTTTCTTCAAGAAGTGTCGGTACAAATCTTAAAGCAAGCGACATCATCATTGCAACCTCGTGAACGGGAAAGTGCAGTTTTGCAAGCGGTTTCATCAGTCTTTCGATTGCATCCGTAAGCTCTGTCGGAGAAGTTGTGAATGTAAGACAGGAGCTTGCAAGGATAAGGCAGATGATTCTTACCGAAACAAAAATTGCTCTGTTTATGCCGTTTAAGGTGATTTTGAAAATTCCCCATTGTACAAGCGGATCACCCGTACCGTAAAATACATTGAGTACTGAGGTTACTATTATAATAAAGATAATTACCTTCATACTTTTGAAATAGAACTTTGCAGGCACTTTGCTTGCCGCAACGAAAAGTGCGGTAAAAAGCACAACAAGTGCAAGCGAGGCGTAGTTAAAAGTACAGAAAATAATTACGAGAAATCCGACAAGCATAATCAGCTTTGCACGGGGATCACATTTGTGGATTACACTGTTCGCAGGGAAATACTGACCGAACGCAACATCTCTTACCATATTTTACCCTCCTTGTCAAGCAGTGAGGAAATACAGTTCATTGCCTCATCAACAGTAAGTATTCCTTCGGGAACATTAAAACCTTTTTCACGCAGTTCAAGCATAATCTTGGTTATCTGCGGTACTCGAAGTCCAATTTTTTCAAGTTCTCTTCCCTTTGAGAAAACTTCTTTTGTCTTATCAAACATAACAAGGTTTGACTGGTTCATAACGATTATCTTATCGGCAACCCTTGCGATGTCCTCCATACTGTGGGATACAAGGATTACGGTATTTTTGCGTTCCTTGTGATACTGCACAATCTGGCTTAACAGCACATCTCTGCCCATTGGGTCAAGGCCTGCGGTCGGTTCGTCAAGAACGAGAACCTCTGGATTCATTGCAATAACACCTGCAATTGCGGC
>CACXEX010000180.1 GCA_902766775.1 uncultured Ruminococcus sp.
ATATTGTTTCTGCATTTTGCGGATTTATACCGCACACTTTGAAACATCTGCAATAAAATGTACTGAGGTGAATTACATGAATGTTGTATCGGCTGTTTTTCTTGTTGTTTTTGCCGTAATCGGAATTTGTGCATTTGTCCGTGAAATTACAATTTTTCTTTTTCGTAACAGAAAAAATAATACCGTTATGTTTGTTGCTCCCGTCAGCGGAAAATGTGAAAACGCCGAATATATTCTGCGAAGTGCTGCCGCAAAGGTAAAATGGATAAGCAGAGGAAGAAACGACTGTGTAATTTGCCTTGACTGCGGTATGGACGATGAAACAAAAAGGATTTGCCAAAAAATATGCCGTGACTACGGCTTTGCAAAGCTTTTGACAAAACAGGAATTTTTTGAAATGATAAAGTGAAAATCCAAACGAAATTCAAACAAAAAAACTGCCACGGAAAACTCTGTGGCAGTTTTGGTTTGTTGGTGTAATTTTTTAGATATCACAATTTATGTTAATTTACTTATCAAATCACAACCTTATAAACATACTCTATCAAATTCTTTTCTGTGCAATCATCTGTGTTCAGATAGGTTTTAAAGTATTCTTTCTTATCTGAATTTTTACACATTTCAATAAATGACTTTGCGGAAGATACATCATCAAAAAGAAGATTTTCATTTAAAGACAAGCTGCTATTTTCTACAAAAGAATTATATTCAATATCATCTCTAATCAATGATTCCGCAAATTCATTGGCTACATCTATTCCTAAAAAATTCAGAGTATAGTCATATGTATCCGTAACAGCAATGTTGTCATAAATAATTATTTCGCAATCAAAATTGTTTTCCTTTAACTTCAAGTAAAACGGCAAAATATCTTTCACATAACAACATACATTTTTACTATTATCGTAGCTACAATCAAAGTCAATGTAATCAAGATACATTGCACTAAGTTCTTTTATAGTTTTCTTGTCTTTAAGCTTAATATCAGAAAAGTCAATAAACCTGTCAACTCCCCTGTACTTTGATTTGCTACCGATTGGTGCAATACAAATTTTTGACATAATAACACCCTATTGTCAATCGTTTATAATTTTGTCTCTGTTTTATTGTATTAAACAAATATACGGCTGTCAAGATTTTGCAATATCCGACATCGTAAAAATAATTTTAAGAATGTATATTCAAACCATTTAACTTGTGGTATAATAAGCACGCAAGTACCCGTTAAGTTAAAATTATTGCGAGTGCTTATTATACAAATTTGTATCCCCTCAATTTTGCGTTGCAAAATTCTCGATGGGTGATTATATCATAAATACGCTTTGCTTTTATGATATAATGGAAAGAGTATGTACAGGCAACGCAAGTTGTCTTTGATTAAGGAAGTGGCAAAATGAAAAAACTGTTTACTATTATTGTGTGCAAGGTTCTGAAATTTGTCGGGGGATTGCTCGGCAAGGGCAGCAGTCTGCCGGGTCAGATTGCACTTAAACTCTGTCCCGATATTCTCGGACAAATTGAGTTACCAAAGTACATTGTTGCAGTAACAGGCAGTAATGGCAAAACATCTACCGTTGAGATGATTGCACATATTCTTTGTGAAAGCGGCAAAAAGGTTGCCTGGAACAAAGAAGGTTCTAACCAGATTGAAGGCGTTACAACTCTTATTCTCGGCAGTTGTACCCTTTCGGGCAAGGTTAAGGCGGACATTCTTCTCATTGAAAGTGACGAACGCTTTGCAAAATATACATTCAAATATATCACACCTACTCATTATGTTATTACAAACCTTTATCGTGACCAGCTCACACGAAACGGTCATCCGGAGTGGGTTTACAATGCCGTAAAGGAAAGTATTCATCCCGAAACTCAGCTTATTCTTAACGCTGACGATCCGCTTGTTTCATGCTTTGGTTACGGCAAAGATAATGTTGTTTGGTTCGGTGCGGGTAATCTTCCGACCGATACAAAGGAATTTGTCGGTGTTTACAATGACGGTGCATACTGTCCTCACTGCAAATCTCCTATGACATATTCAAGCTATCACTATGACCACATCGGTGTTTACGAGTGCAAAAACTGCGGTTTTAAGCGTCAGGATACAAGCTACACCGTTACATCTGCCGACCTTGAAAAAGGTGAAATCACAATTAACGATAAGTACAAAATTGAGCTTACACTCAAGTCACTTTATAATGTTTACAATTTGCTTGCGGCATTTACTGTTGCATCAATCGCAGGCGTTGACGGTGACACAATTGCAAAGAGTTTGAGTAATTATGTTCTCAAAAACTTCCGTGTTGTAACATTCACACTCGGAAACAGAAAAGGTACGCTTGTTACATCAAAACACGAAAACAGCATTTCGTACAATCAGTCACTCAAGCTTGCCGCATCAGACAAGGAAAAGTGCGATGTTTTAATTATTGTTGACGCAGTCAGCAGAAAGTATTTTACAAGCGATGTTTCATGGCTTTGGGATATCAACTTTGATATTCTCAAAAGCGACAATGTAAAAAACATTGTGCTTGCAGGAACATATTGCAACGACCTTGCAACAAGATTTTCTTTCTCAAAAGTTGACAAGAGCAAAATCAAGGTTATCAAGGATATTGAAGAGGCTGTTGATTATCTTAACAATGACAGCAAGGAAAAGATTTATGTAATTACCTGTTTCTCGGACAAGGGTAAATTTCTTGAAAAGGTAAAGGTGGACTGATTATGAAAATTCTTCATTTGTATCACGATATAATGAACCTGTACGGAGAATATGCCAATGTTTCCGCACTCGAAAGAATGCTTGAAAAGAGCGGTGTAAAATTCACAACCGACAAGCTTACCCTGTTTGATAACGCTGACCTCGGCGATTACGATTTCATCTACATCGGTTCAGGTACTGAAAAAAATCAGAAACTTGTTTTGGAAGATTTCAGAAAATATAAGGATTTTCTTGTTGAATACATCAACAGCGGCAAAGTAATTCTTATGACGGGCAACTCGTTTGAAATGCTCGGGAAGACAATTACAGACGCTGACGGCAAGGTTTATGACGGACTCGGAATTTATGATTTCACAGTTACCGAGCAGAACAAACGCAGAATTACAGGCGATATTGTTTATACGGCTGATTTTCTTACAAAACCGATTGTCGGCTTTGTAAACAAGTGCAGTGAAATCAAAGGCATTGAAAATCATCTTTTCACGGTTAATCACGGACTCGGCGACTTTGAAAACGCAAAAACAGAGGGTTTAAGGAACAAGAACCTTTTCGCAACCCATGTTACAGGTCCTATTATGATTAAGAATCCGCATTTTCTTGAATATATTGCATTGCAGATTTCAAAGAACACGGACGGTTTCAAGCCGTGTACAGATTACCTTGACTATGAAAGAGCAGGCTACGAAATTACTCTTGGCGAACTCACAAAAAGATTTGAGGAGTAAGTTTTAATGAACAACGACAATCTTCTTCAGCTTGAGGGAGCAATTGAAAGCGTGGTTTTCCGAAACGATGAAAACGGCTACACGGTAATTGAGCTTGCCGACGGTGACGATTATCTTACCGCTGTCGGCATTATGCCGCAGGTATCATCGGGTGATGTTGTTAAGCTTACCGGCAACTACACAAATCATCCGAGCTATGGCAGACAGTTTGCCGTGCAGATTTGTGAAATCAGCAGACCTACCGAGGCGGCTGACATTCTTCGTTATCTTTCATCGGGAGCAATCAAGGGAATCGGCGCTCAGACCGCACAAAGGCTTGTAAAAGAATTTGGCGAGGCAACGCTTGATGTGCTTGAAAATCAGCCCGAAAGAGTTGCAATGCTGAAGGGAATTTCTTCACAAAAAGCCGAGGATTTTTCAAAGCAGTTAAAGCAGAACACGGGTGTGCGAACACTTATGCTCTTTCTTGGCGAGTACGGAATTTCAAATACCGCCTCGGTCAAGATTTTCAACGCTTACGGTCCGAGTTGTGTCGATTTAATCAAGAAAAATCCGTATATTCTCTGTCAGGGCGATTTTGGAGTATCGTTTGAGAGTGCGGATTTTATTGCCAAAAAAGAAAAATTAGAACCCGATTCAAATGTCCGAATGCGTGCGGGAATCGCATATATTCTTCATCACAACGAACGAAACGGTCACACCTGTTTGCCAAAGGAAAAGGTGCTGAAGGTTTCAACCGATTTTCTCGGTGTTGACGGCGAAAAAGTTTCGCAGTGCATGGAAGAAATGCTGTTTGACCGTTCACTTATCGAAGATGAAATTGACGGAAAAAAGTTCGTATTCTCCCCCAATGTTCACCTCTGCGAAATGTACATAGCGTCAAGGATAAAAATGTTGCTTAAATTTCCGTCAGAGAAAATCAAGGACATTGACAAGGCGATTGAAAAGTGTGAAAAAGAGGACGGCATCGAATATGCCGAATTGCAAAAGAAAGCAATCACTATGGCACTCACCGAGGGTATGCTCGTACTGACAGGCGGTCCCGGTACAGGAAAAACGACAACCCTCAATGCTATAATAAAGATAATGAAAGCAAAGGGCAAAACCGTTTTGCTTTCTGCCCCCACAGGCAGAGCGGCTCAGCGAATGAGCGAACTCACGGGCGATGAGGCAAAAACTCTGCACAGACTGCTTGAAGTCAGCTGGGATAAACACGACAATCCCGTTTTCAACAAAAACGAACGCAATCAGCTGAAATGTGATGCGTTGATTGTTGACGAGGTTTCAATGGTTGACACATTTATTATGGAAAGCGTTATGAGAGCGCTTGCAACCGGCTGCAGACTTATTCTTGTCGGTGACTCCGATCAGCTTCCCTCCGTAGGTCCGGGTAATGTACTCAGCGACCTTATCAAAAGCGGACTTATTCCCGTTGTGCGGTTGAATGAAATTTTCCGTCAGGCACAACAGAGCCTTATTGTCACCAACGCACATAAGATTGTGAATGGTGAAATGCCTGTGCTTAATTCCGCCGACAAGGACTTTTTCTTTCTTCAAAGGAATAATAAAGCAGAAGTTTCTGCCGTTATAGCCGACCTTTGTGCCAATCGTCTGCCAAAGGCATACGGCTATTCCCCGTTTGAGAATATTCAGGTGCTTGCTCCGTCAAAAAAAGGTGAACTCGGAACTACCGAGCTTAATCACAAATTACAGGTGGCACTCAATCCTAAAGATGACGAAAAACCTGAAATTACAATTGGTTCAAAAACCTTTCGCACAGGCGACAAGGTTATGCAGATAAAGAACAACTACGATATTCGCTGGTTCCGTGAAAACGGTGAAACAGGCGAAGGAATTTTCAACGGTGACATCGGAATTATCACAAAGATTGACAGAAAGACAAAATCACTTACCGTTAAATTTTTTGACAAGATTGCACGATACACCTTTGAATTTGCAGGCGACCTTGATTTTGCCTATGCAATTACTGTGCATAAAAGTCAGGGCAACGAGTTTGACGCAGTTATTATCCCGATGTTTTCGGGGCCGCCTCAGCTTTATTACAGAAACCTGCTCTACACCGCTGTTACAAGGGCAAAGAAAACACTTGTGCTTGTCGGCAATCCGTCAACCGTTGAATATATGGTAAACAACAACCGCCGTACAAAACGATACAGCGGTCTTAAAGAATTTTTACTGAGAGATGACACACTTTATTAAGAAAATTTTTGGCACGATAAAAGGATTTCTCTTTACGGTTCATTGTCCATATTGCGGAAAGGTTATTGAACCAAACAAAAATTGCTGTGACAAATGCAGAAAAGAATTCCCCGAATTACCGCTTATCAAGTATGCAACGGGCGGTTACATCTGTACCGCTCCTTTCCCCTATGACGGGATTTTCCGCAATGCAGTTATCAATTTTAAATTTCATAATTGCGGGGTATATGCCGAACAATTTTCTTACGAAATGGTTCGTGCAATAAAAAATGTTTATCGTGACAAAGAATTTGACATTGTGACTTGTGTGCCCATGCACAAAGATCTGCTTAGAGAGCGTGGATACAATCAAGCGGAGCTGCTTGCACGGGAATGTGCAAAACTCCTCGGCATAAAATATGCCGACTTGCTTGCCAAAACAAAGAAGAACAAAACACAGCACAGCATAAAAGCGGCTGAAAGGGTAAAAAATGTTATAGGCGTTTACTCGCCGATTGACAAGAATTTAATTAAAGGCAAGCGAATACTGATTATTGATGACATCATCACAACGGGCAGTACGCTTGGTGAATGTGCAAGAATACTTAACAAGTGCAAGTGCGGCGAGATTTGTTGCTGTACACTCTGCACATCTCTCCTCACATAACCAATAAAAAAAGGGCTTTGCTCTGATTTAAAACATTGCTAAAAGCGGCATTGGAGTGATTAAAATGGATATAGCTATTGATCTCGGTTCTGACAGAACAAGAGTTTTTATTGAAAATAAAGGAATAGTGCTTGATGAGGCAAGCGTTGTTGCGTTTGATGTTGACACCTACGATATTATCGGTGTTGGCGACGAGGCTTATAAGATGATTGGCAAAACTCCCGCAGGCATAAGGGCAATGCACCCGATTGATGACGGTGTTATTTCACGCTCGGAGCTTGTTGAAGATATGGTTTCAATCCTCATAAAAGAAGTCAGTCCGTCAAAGGTAACTATGCCAAGGGTTGTTGCGTCAATTCCGAGTGAAGTTACCGAGGTTGAAAAAAGAGCGGTTGTAAACGCAGTAAGCTCAATCGGCGTTCGCAAGGTGTATCTTATTGAGGCACCAAAGGCGGCGGCGATGGGCTGTTCGCTTGACATAACAAGTCCTCACGGTGTTCTGATTGCCGATGTCGGTAGCGGTACGGCAGATATTGCAGTGCTCTCCCTCGGCGGAATCTCAGTTTCAAAGTGCATAAAGTCAGCAGGCTGTGCAATGGACGAGGAAATCGTCAAATACATCAGAAAAGAGCATAACTTGATTATCGGAACAAATATGGCAGAGGCTTGTAAAAAAGCTGTGGGCTGTGTAAAAATCCCGAAAGAGCCTAAGCTTTTCAGAGTTAAAGGCAGAGATGCCGTGAGCGGTCTGCCCCGCTTTGTCGATGTCGGTTATGCAGAAATTAAACCTGTAATTGAGGACATTGCACTCAACATTATAAGAGCAATCAAAGATGTGCTTGAACAGACTCCGCCTGAGCTTGTAGGTGATATTTACTCTGACGGAATTATTCTAACGGGTGGCCTTGCCAAGCTGACGGGATTTGCAAGACTTCTCAGCGAATCCACAAAGCTAAAGGTCAGAGTTCACAAAGCCGCGGCAGACTGCGTTATCAACGGTTGCGGTAAAGCGATTGAGTACATTGACCACCCCGAAAAAATTCAGGCTGGTGCGGTAAATCCTCTTATTGAAGCATTTTAAATAATATTACAAATTACAGAACAGCAAACCCCCACAGATAATCTGTGGGGGTTACTTTTTTAAAATTACTTTTTAATGTTGTTATAGTTCTGAGCGATAATGTTCTTCACTCCGTCAAAACTTGTACTGCATCCTCCGTAAAGTTTTGAATCGCCTGTATAGTTGCTGTAATATGTTCTGTAAAGGCCGTTTGCATCTGTGTAGCGGATATACGGACGGGCAATCACATTCTGGGATTGTGAAGACGAACCACCCTTTTTGTAGGTAATAACAAGTGAGAAAATTCTGTAATTATCACTGTTGAAGTGGTCAAGCGGAACGATACCGCTGTAAGATTTACTGCTTGTGCAGTTCACATTTGTAACATAACCGTAGGATGATTTAGCTGTTGTGTCCTTTCCGTTTACATTTGTACCATTGTATTCAATTTCGTACTCATTGTCAGCTACCCCTGCAATTTCAGCCGCCTTTTTAGCAGTTGATTCCTTTGCAATCACATAGCCGTACTCAGGTCTTGTCTTTGTTCCGTCAAGCTTATCAATATCAGAGAGAAGTTTTTCACTGAAAGATGTTACAAAACGCAGACCTGATTTATCAAATGAAGACGGTTTTACGGGATAGTTTTCATCATCATCTGCATTTCTGATTTGAGTTCCGAAAAGTTCAAAGCCGCAATATCTGCTGACGCCGATTTTTTCATCATCTGCAGCTTTGTCAACAGTACCGATGTCAATCCAGTGTGCGTAAACATCAGCATCCTCAACAAAATTTGTGCCATTGAATACAATCGGGTTTGAATCGTCGTCGTTTGCCTTGTTACGGTACCAACCCTTGAACACCATTCTCTGCGAGCCTGTACCGACTACTCTCGGAATATCATAGAATGGAGTAACTGTCTTATCAGTATTGAGGTAGCGAATCTCTTCTCTTTCGCCGGTATCGTCATATGTCGGCATATATTTTACATAAATATCGTCATTGGGATTTTCAAGCGTTACAGAAGGAGTATTTATATGGAAACGGATTTCGTAGTTATCGTGTTCAAATTTTGCATACAGTGTTGTTGAAGAATCTTCAACCGTGTATGTATGGTCCGTTCTGTTATTGATATAGGTTTCACCGTCAGCGGTTTTTTCATACCAACCGACAAATCTGTAACCCTCTTTTGCGGTTGCAATAGCAGTTACTGTTTTATCCTTGAATGAGTAGAAGGTCTTGCCGTAATTTCCGATATCAGAGAGATTGTACATATCATCGGTCTTGTTTACGGTAACATAACCACCGTTTGAACTGTTGACATATGTACCGTCACTCTGTTTTGTCTGTGCAATAACATTATGTTTGAAATACCATCTTGCCTTAAATATAGCACCTGAACGCGCGTTCGTCGTTATTGTCTTTTTCTGGTTTGTTCCTACAAGTGTGCCTTCTATGACAAAGTTAAGAGTCTGAGGATCTTCTGTCCCGTCATATGTATATGTTACTTTAACATCGGGATTAAAAATAGTTGCGTTGTCGTCTGAATACGGATTAACATATTCCCAACCGTAAAAAACAGTGCCGCTGTCGGAATCTTTCCAGTTGCATGCCTCGGCGGTATAGCTACCTGACGCTCTTTCGTCAAATCTGGCAACATTTGGCGTATCATCGAGGGCAGAAATTCCCGTACCGCTGCCCTTATCGTTAACGGAATATTTTTCTCCTCCGTTAGAGAGATATGTCACTGTATAAATTTCTGCAAAAAACAATTCAACCGAAATTCTGCCTGAAATATTCTGAAAGTTATATTTATAAACATCTCCGTCAGCATCAGTTTCTTTAGTAAACTCTTCTTTGTTCAGATACTTTCGTTCACCGTTAACTGTAACATATGCGCCTAAGAACACATTCGGAATTTTGTCACCGTCACCGTCGGTTCTGTAATTGCCATTGTTATCCACAGAAAAAGAAGGTCTGGCCTCAATATCCATTTTGGTGTTATCATCAACCATTACATCACAAGGGTTGTTTTTACTGTCAGGAGTAATGTCTTCAACAAGTTCGGAATTGTTATGAATATATGTAACCTTACCCGTACCGCCCGTATTTACTATGGTTTCGGTAGGATGATACAAATCAAATGTTATTCCATCAAGCAAGTTACCAAAGGTATTGTGCTTTTCGGGGTTTGACTGACCCTTTGCATCGGTTCCCTGATAAGAAACAAAGGCAAATATTGAATGATTACTGCCTTCCGGAACTATATATTTATAGTAATCGCTTGATTCGGCAGTTTCCGATCCTTTGCCGTACTTATGCCATTCTTTGTTGTCGCTTTTGATTATCCAAATATGCCATTCCTCTGAGAAGATATCAGTCTGTTTAAAACTGAAGTTTCTATCGGATGCATTCTCAAAAGTACCTTTTGCGGCAAACTTTTTTGAATAGACAACACATTCAATCGGTTTATCACCCGACTGCTGATTTTTAATCTTATCCGCAGTTACCTTATCCTCATTATTTTTGAGCCAGTCGATCATCTGCATAAACTGATCTCTGCTGTTTCTTGAAACCTTTGTCGGATTATAACCTTGTTTAGGACCGATTACAAGAGCCATTGTATCCGTTCCGCATCTGCCACGGTGCTGAAGGCTCCATTCATAGCAGCTGCCGCTGCTCGTGTTTACATAATGGTAAAGCGTACTGTCCTGCTCGGCGTTAAGCTCTGCGGCCTGCAATCCGTCAGGAGGTGTAAGAGCTTTTCCTGTAAGGTATGTATTTTCAACCAGATTTTTTAAATATACATTATTTTCCTTAAACAATTCTATTAATTGATCGGTTGCAGATGTGCTCCACTTTGGAACCTTGCTATGGTTCATTTGAGAAAACTTAGAATTGCCTAACGGAGGTTCTTCAAAGCTACCGTTTTGAAGATTGTTTGTTTCATCGCCTGCTGTTCCAAAAGCGGTATCGTATGTATCAATGTCATTGTTACCAATAGCCGAAGTTGAAATAACAGTTGCCGACAGTGCCATTGTGCATGCTAAAGCAGCCGACAAAATTTTCTTTAATTTCTTCATAAAATCACCTCAGGAATTTTCCTTATATACTCTTATTCATACCCATCCGGTATAGTTTATCACACGAAAAACAACAAAAGTCCAACAAATTTTTTCAAAAGTGGATTTAAAGTGTACAAACAGCCGATAAATACACAAAATTTGCCGTTGATTTTTCTATTTTTCTAACATATAATGTATTTATATTGTGAAAATTGGAGTACAGGAAGGTACAAATTTTGAAGGATTCACCATATAAGAAAGTAGAGGAATTTGTTGATGATTTACTTCTCGGAAAAGAAATCGGGAGTAAGACAATTCACAAATATGAAGTATTTCTTGCCCGTGACAACATAAAAAATATGGGTTTATACTGCAAGGTTCTTATTGCGGTACTTTTTTTGTGTATGCTTTTCCGCTGTGCCCTGCACGGTGTTGAATTAATAAATGTTATACCATTTATAATTACAGGCACAATAACAATTGCAATTATGCTGATTTCAAGAAAAAATCTTAACCCGAGAAAACACACGGTTCTTCTCTCACGAGTGCTGACATTTACATATTCAATAAACCTGTGTGCAATAGCAATGTTCTATGACCTGATTGTTCAATCGGAAGAATACGACGTCTTTTTGTTGATTGCAATAGTTGTACTGAGCGGTATGTTCAACAATTATCCGTGTGATCAGCTTATTTTTCTCGTGTGTGTGTTGGGAGTTTCAATAATCATTGAGTCTCAACTTTCTCCGAATTATATCTTTAAGTCGGATTTGCTCAATGCAATAATTGCAACTGTTGCGGGAATGTTCCTTGCAATTGCTGAGATGAGGACTAAGATTGAACTTATTATAGTA
>CACXEX010000181.1 GCA_902766775.1 uncultured Ruminococcus sp.
ACAAAGAAGTTCAACGAAACAGAACTTCTCCGTGCAATGTATGAGGCATCATATAATGATAACATTTATGCGGTAATCCTCGATGAGATGAACATCGCGCGTGTTGAGTACTACTTTGCAGAAATGCTTTCAATCCTTGAAATGCCGTCCCGTGATGAATGGGTCGTTGACATTGTTCCAAACTCGTGGCCGTCTGACCCTAAGCACATTGTAAACGGCCAGCTTAGAATTCCGCCGAATATGTGGTACATCGGTACTGCCAACAACGATGACTCGACATTTGCTATCACAGATAAGGTTTATGACCGTGCTATGCCGATTAACATCGACACAAAGGGTGTTGCTTTTGACGCACCTCTTACGGAGTCGGTTTACATTTCATACAAACACTTTGAGGATATTCTTAATGCAGCTAAGGCACAGTATGTTGTTTCCGAAGAAAGCCTTAAGAAGATTGCTCTCCTTGACGATTATGTAATTGAGCATTTCCGCATAGCTTTCGGTAACCGTATTGTAAAGCAGCTTCGTGACTTTGTTCCTGCCTATGTAGGAACCGGCGGTACAGAGCTTGACGGTCTTGATTATGTTCTTGCCCGTAAGGTATTCAGAAAATTTGAGTCACTCAACCTTTCGTATATCCGTGATGAGATTGACGGCCTTTGTGCGTATATTGACGAGCTTTTCGGTGAAGAAAATATGAACGAGAGTAAGGATTACCTCCGTATGCTTAAAAAGCTTGTATAATTTTTGCAAATCAGGGCGAACTCTGTTCGCCCTTTGCTTGGTGAAAGGACTTTGTGCCTTTATTATCGGTAATAAATCTGATTGGAGAAAAATCAATGGCTGATTTCGGTAAATATTTCAGAGCATATATGTATATGCAGGACATTCTGAAAAATGATTTTACTTACAACTACATAATAGAAGGCCTCAAGGATGGTGACAAGGGCGAGGATAAGCTCGACGGTAAGACCAACGAAAAGGTTATTGATATGGAATGGGTTGTTGCCATTGAGGAAACACTTCCGTATATCCAGAAGGCAATCGACGAACAGCGCCGTTTTATCAAACAGGTTGATAATGTTGTCAGAATCGAGCTTGCAAAAAAGATTGGTCCTGACTCCGTAAAACATCTTTCACAGCACACTAACTTCATTGCCAAGGTCGAGGGCGATATGGTAACCCCTAATAAAATCCTCACAATCGAGCGTGAAGAAAGTTTTGCAATTTACGAAAACCGCGTTCTTATGACGCTTATTCGTAAAGCACTTCACTTTGTTGATGACAAATATTCAAAGATGAAGGATGTGCCGAATGACAGTTACAATAACATTTCTATGGTTCGTCACATTAACTTTAATGAGAAAAAAATAGATTTTAATATTAACTATATAAATGAATCACACGAAACTCTTGCTGATGACCTTGACGTTCTCGATGTTTCACAGCTTTCGGATTTTGACCGAATCAGAAGAATCAGAACAACACTTAACGAGTTTTTGAACACTCAGTTGATGAAGGAAATCGCAAAGGAACCTGAGGTTCGTCCGCCGCTTACACAGACCAACCTTCTCAAGAAGAACCCGAACTTTAAGAAGGCAGTTGAGCTCTGGAACTTCCTTGACAGCTACAAGCGTAAGGGATTTGAGGTTGTCGGAGAGGAATACAACGGCAAGATGACCGAAACGGTTCAGCAGGATGTTTACTTTGCAATGGGCTTTCAGCATTTTATGATGTCTATTGCAACAAACCCCGGACTTCGTACAATTCTTAAGGAACAGTACGATGCCGAGAATGCCCGCATTGCTGAGGAAGAGGCAAAACCGCAGAAAACCCGCGAGGCGGTTATGAAGGCACAGCTGGAGGCTGTCCGTAAAGAAGAAATGGAAATCCGCCTTCGTGAGATCCGTGACCGTGAAAAGAAGATTCTTGACCTTACCAATGAAATCAAGAATTTAAAGGTTACAATTGATCAGAAGGAACAGCAAATCCTCACGCTCAAGGGCAAGGTGTCGGCTCTCGAAGATCAGCTCGAAGAGGTTAAGGCCGAACTTCAGCAGACAAAACTCAAGTTGATGGAGGCAGAAAAGAGAATTGCCGAACTTGAGGAAGAAAATCAGCAGTTAAAAGATACTATTGAAGAGTTGAATAAGACGATTGACGAACTCAATCAGACTATTGACACTCTCAATAAGAAAATTGTAGAATTAAATGATAAGATTCTCGTGCTTATGCAGGAGAATGCCCGCTTACAGTCGAAGATTAAAGAGCAGGAAGAAGTGATTGCAGAGCAGAAAGCTCATATTGAAGAGCTTGAAACTCAGGTTGCAGAACAGCTTGCAAAGATTGCGGCTTTAACCGAAAACCTTGAAAAGTGTCACGCACAGATTGAGGAGGACACCCGCAAGATTACAAACTTGACTGAGAAAAACGAAATTCTTACTGATACACTTCAGAATGAGCGTGTTCAGCATAAGGAAACTGTCAATAAGATGAAATCCGATTTTGCTGATGAAAAACAGCATATGACAGAGGCTCATACGGCAGAGGTTGATTCTCTCAATCATAAGTTTGCAGATGCCGAGGCTGAACATAATGCATATGTTGCAAAACTGAATGCAGATTTTGCGGCAAAGGCAAATGAAACTGAGCAGAAACATCTCAAAGAACTTGCCGATAAAGAACAGGCTCACAAGAACGAGCTTGTTGAAATTAAGGAAGCAAACCTTAAGTCTTCGGCCGCAAGCAATGCAGCTCACGCATCAGAGCTTAAAAAGGCATATAAGTCGGTTGATAAAAAGGTTGAGCTGGTAGAAAAGGCTTGCGAAAAGCGTATGAAAGCCAAGGTTGCCGAGGTTAAGAAAGAGGCTCAGGCGGAAATTCGCAAAGCCGAAAAGAAGGCAGGAGAAAAAATCAGCCTTGCAAAAGACGAGGTCAAATCAATCAAGGACGCAGGCGACTTGTTTGTTCGTGATTACGGATTTGGCAGTGTTGCGGTTGTTTCAAAATATGCCGAGGAACTTGTAAAACTCGGCAAAGTTTCAATTGCGCACGAGCTCATAAACGCTCAGAAGTCCGTCAGATCTCTTTGTATTTGCAGAAGCAAAAAAGGCGTTATGCTTGCAGGTTACTCGCAGAACGGTGCAAGCGTATATAACATTTATAAAAAGCAGGCAGACCTTACAGTTGCATTTTCAGATTTGTGTTCAAAGCTGAAGGGTGCAGGAAACCTGCCGCTTGTAATTACATTCTCCGGTGTTGACAGACCGTTTGCAATGAACTTTGAAAACGTTGTAAGAGATGCAACCGGAAGAAAGACAACCGTTGTTCATAACAAAACTCTGAAAGCAGACGGATTTGTAGCCGTTTACTTTGGTATAGAATAAGGGGCAAAAATGAAAAATTCAACTGCGCCCAACAGAAAGACGGGCAGAATGATTGCTAAAAATTTAATAGTTCTGCTCACTGTTGCGATTGCCGGATTTTTTGGCATTCAGGCGTGGTTTACCGACAGACAAACAGTACCCGCGGACGGTATTGAGGTCAAGTGCCAGATCCCTGACGGAATCGAGGTTGCAATCGTTAAGCACGGTGCAGCTGCTCCGCCGTCCAGCCAGTACACTACAGGAACAATTGAACTGACTAAGGAAAAATATCAGTTTGTTAATGATATCAAAATGACTGAGGTTTCAAGTGACGGTTATACATTTTATAAACCGGCGCTCAAACAGGAAAGCGGCATTGCAACTCCGATTACCGATGTTGAGTGGGAATACGCCGACAGTTCTGTTCATTACCTTTCTTTTGACCTTTATGTTCGTTCAAAATCGAGTTACGATATCTATATCGACGGAAAATCAACAATAAAACCGAATGCAAAAATTCTTACAGGCGAAAAAGCCGATAACAAGAGTGACTTTGGCGAAAGCGGCGACTCTGAAGGTATTTCAAGAGACTGCGTTACAGGCGCCGTAAGATTTTCGGTTGCAAACTATAAAACAAAGGAAACAAAGCTTTTGTGGATCCCTGCCCCGAATATTTTTCTTAATGTTAACGAGGACACAACCAAGTATTCTGTTAACACTACGGCACAGTCGGGTGCGTCATATGTGCACGACTACTATGTCAAAGACAGCGGAAACTGGAAAAAAACTTCGGTATCAGCGGGTGACGGTTCAGCTTTGAGCAAGGTTTTTGTCGCAAACAAAAACTTTGGTACAGACGGCAGCTATTCATATCAGCTCGGAACTAAAAAGGAAATTATGACTCTTGAAAGACAGTCATCGGGCGATGAGTATGCAACCGGTATGGTAACCTGCAATATGTGGGTTGACGGTGAAGACGCTGAGGCAAGGCTTGCACTTGTCAACGGAAAATTCAATGCGTCATTGGTGCTTACAAAGAACGCATCCTGATAAATAAAAATATAAAAATTACGAAAGGAGCGATGAAGCGTGAAACTGAAAGAAAAAATGCAAGGCGTAGTGCTTGCACTTTCCGATAACAGACTTGTCGGCAGAAAAAAACTTGCGATTTCATATGCATCATTGTTCCTTGCTTTTACATTTATGCTCATAACAACAGTATCGTGGTTCACGGTAAAGGAGTATGCAGATGTAAATTCTGACACATTCTCGCTTGAGTCAAGTGCCGCTCTCCGTGTTAATGACGGTGAAGAGGACCTCTCAAACCACATTGTTGTAAAAGATTTCAAACTTGAAGAGGCATCGAGCGTTGACGGCAGGAATATGTTCTTCCCCTCCGAAGGTAACTTTTCAAGCGGAACATCCGCTATGAAATTCCGTGAGGGTACAGCCGGCGACAGAAACAAAACTTATGTTTACAAAGATTTTAAGCTTAATGCCGATTCAGATATGACAAATGTTTATGTCAAAGGCTATAATATTGAAATAAAAAAAGACGGCGAAACTCTCGGTAAGTTTGACGGTTCAACCGAAATTATCCGTGACGAAAGCGGTGTTCCTGTTGATCAGGTTGTTTACAGCTCATGCCCGTTAAGACTGGCGTTCATTACCGACAGCAGTAAAACTCCTACCGTTATTGACCCGAGTGCTCTTATTGATGATTATGCCAAGAATTGTAATGCCGTAAATTCAACCGACTCAAACGGCTCGGCAACAACAAAGCTCTCGTCCTGCAAAACATTTTCTGATTTCTACTTTTATTACGGTGAAAGCCTGTTTACCCTTATGGGACAGGATCCGCTTGATGTAACACTTGTTGCCTGGTTTGAGGGTGCATATGATGACCAGTCGGTTTATGACAAATATGCAGGCGCAACTGTTTCGATTGATGTAGAGCTTGAAAGTAACTATGATGATATGGAAGCCGTTACCTTTGTTGACCAGACAAAGGGTGATAACGGCGCAGAAACTCCGTGGATTAAAACAGATGACTGTATTGTGACTATGCAGTACAGGGATACTGATAAAACACAGAAAACCGTTGTTATGAAATATATGAAAACCGACAGCGGACTTAACGCGTGGACAGCGGCTTTGCCGAAGGGTGTTACAACCGATATCAGCTTCTTCCGATTCAGTACGAAAAACAATATTATCTATAACTCGTGGCACACCAAATCCGGTGTAAACGGGGAACTAAGTGCTACCGCTCAGAACTGGATAAAAAACGACCCTGATGTTTATGAACTTCAGGAGAGCCGTATCGTAAACGGAAATCGCAGTCTTGTTTATACGGCAAGACGAGGCAACGGTTACGGCACAACAGAAACTACTTCTGAAAGACTTTCTCCATGCCTTGGTTACTGGGATTACGATCCGAGCGGCGGTCAGATTACAACAACCGCTCCTTCAACAACCACCCCGAGCGGAGGCGGCGATACTCCTGCCGGTACCACAGTTACAACAAGTGTTTACCTCCAGATTCCGGAGGAGAAACAGTGGCTCAGAAACTATCTTACAAGCGGCAGTTATGATGCCTATGTAATTTATAATTATGACGGTAAGAGAACCGAGTACAAGATGACCGCCGATTCCAACGGTTCAAGGTGTTATCTTGAGGAACAGAAAGTTTTGGCAGGTTCACGAATTAACGGTTTCAAATTTGTGAACAAAAACGGTTCGCACACACAGCTTATTCCGGCAAAAAATGAGTATGTATTCTCAAAATCGTTCAAAATTACTTATGAAGTAAACAGTGATGATACGGCATCGTATCATTAATATAACGCAAAACATAAAAAGGAGGTGTCACAATGAAAGAAAGATTTGCTCTTTTGATGGCTTATTTTAAAGATAAACTTGCCTTTGGCAAAAAATCGGGCAAAGAAAAGAGAAAAAGTGTTCTTTTGAGCATTGTGGCACTTGTTGAAGTGTTGGCCATTGCAATTTTGTCGGTTTCTGCATGGGTAGAAACAATTTCAACAGTTAAATTTGAAGTCAAAGACGGTACAATTGATAACTATGTGTTCACCAACGCTAAAATTGGCTATGGTGACGGTTATGACGGAAATTCAATTGACCTTACAAAATATTTCCGCAATGCCGGAGGTGCTCACCTTGCCTCGGCAACAAGCGCAAACGGCAGAGATATTTATTTTCCGACAATAACTGCTGACGGTACTCCGTCGGGAACATACAGAAAGGCTACGGTTAATGATAAAAATGTCAATTATGTTGACTTTTCATTTAATGTAACTGCCGAAAAAACTTCGGCGTCATTCTATTTTGACAAGATTCCTACAATCAAAGTCGGCGACACATCGGTTTCCGAAAATAAGGTTCGTGTTTCATTCCTCTGCGACGGCAACAATGCCGTGGTTTGTGCAATGAACGACAGCTCCGAGTCGGTAGTTTCGGGCACGAGTCTGAGCACCAAGGAACAGGAGAATGCAAAATCATTTGCCACATACACAGGTTCAACGGCAAAAAATCCACTCTTTACGGTTCCTATGGATTCCACCAAAAAGGTGACTATGCGTGTTTGGTTACAGGATGACAGCAGAGAAACCGCCTATGCAGGTCAGACCGTTTCAATTGACAACTTCAAACTTGTAACTCAGAATCAGCAGACAAAGGAATTTACTTTTTCTGATAAAACAACAGGTGATTCGTCCCGTGGTGCAGGTTGGGCAACACAGGATGATCGTGCTATCTGGATTAACCAGAGCGGCAAAAGCGAGTATAAAAAGCTTACAAAGGATTCAAGCGGTAATTATTCCATTGAGCTTGGTGTTAGCTATACCGACAATCCAAACGCAACATTTACTTTTTACAGCTGTGAATCAACCGTAAAATCCGATCCGCAGAAAAGCTATGTTGCAAAGTGGACAACAACATTGAAGGATGCCGCTGATAGCGGTTCTCATGTGTTTACAGCCTACGGCTTCAGAGATTCGTCAAACAACGGTTACGGTACATGGGGTGAGGTCCAGAAGATTCTCCTCACAAGTGAGGATTCGTCAACCCTGCCTATGGAACAGGTTGACGGAAAGTATCTGGCAGTCAATATGTTTATGAAGGGAAACTCAAATCCGATAGCTATGACCTTCATTCCAAATGAAAGTGAGGCGCTTCAGGGCTGGGTCGCATATATGCCTGATCCCGATTCGGAGAGTTCTCATTCACTTACATTCAGCTTTACGAATAACGGCAAAAATTACAGCATCGGTGCGCCGAACAGGGGTTCATCCGTGAACTTTGTTGTCACATCCGCAACCACAGGTTATTGGGCACCGCCGGCAATTGTTTCTGTTTATTCTCCGTGCAAGGATGAAAAAGACGGCAATGCGGAGATGGGTACAGTCAGCGTGACCGGAGGAATGGAAGGCGCAACCAGAGTTAAAGTTACTTCCGGAACAACCGTAGCTCTGACAGCTACCGCAAAAAGCAACAAATACAGATTCACAGGTTGGTACACAGACCCCGAGTTCCAGAATCTTGCAACACTTACTCAGGATCCTGTAACGAAGGAAAATACAATCATAGCAACAAGTACCACCAAAGAATATAAATTCTACGCTAAATTTGAAAGACAGTACACCGTAGAGGCAACTGCCGTTACGGGTACGTCTTCACCGAGTAATATCGGCGGTACCGTTCAGATGGACGGCGGCGGAAAAAAGAGCTATGTGTCAGGTTCGTTCCTTGAGGGCGAGAGCACGGCTCTCACCGCCAATGTGAACGAGGGTTACGATTTTATCGGATGGTATTCCGATAAGGATTGTCAGAACCTCGTCAGCAAGAGAAATAGTATTGTAGTCAACGGCATTGAGGCAAACCATTCATATTACGCAAAGTTTATGATAAAGCAGTTCTCGGTTACAGCCGTTGCAAGTCACCCCGATGACAAAAAATCCAGTACGGTGAAGTTCTCTTCACCTCTATCTGAGGCATCAAACACAAGCGTCAGCGTTAGTGTTGATTACAACGGTTCGGCAACATTCGTTGCAAATCCCGCCGAGGGTTATGAGTTTGTCGGTTGGTACTCTGACAAAGACTGCACAACGCTTGTCAGTGACAAAAACCCTTATACTCAGAAAAATATCAAATCTGAGCTGACATTGTATGCTAAGTTCAAGATTATTGACATTGATGTTAATCTTTATGCCGTAACAGAGGGCGAAATCAGCGGAACAGGCGGCACAGTCAAGTTTGGCTCCGACGCTGCTGCGGCAAAGGTTGAAACAACAGTACCGTGGGGCACGGTTGCTACTCTTACTGCGACTGCCGCTCACAACTACAAGTTTGGTGGTTGGTACACAAACGCAGCCTGTACGGTTGCAGCTGATGAAACAATTCTCAACAACTGCCTCTACACTTCAAATGTAGTGGAAACCACCGCAATAAAAAAGACATTAACACTTTATGCTAAGTTTATTGATGTAACCCCCCGTAAAGTTACCGCAAATGCCGTATTTAACGGAAATATTGTTGATACAGCCGGTACGGTTCAGGCGGGTTCATCGGCAGCCGGAGCAACTTCGACAACAGAGGTTGTAAACGGAGAAGGCACAAGCCTTATTGCAAAGACAAACAGTGACAAATATAAGTTTATGGGTTGGTATTCTGACAAGGCGTGCACAAATCCTGTCGGTCAGAACGAACAGCTTGCTCTCACAGATGTCAGAGCAGACTGTAACTACTATGCTTTGTTTAAGCTGACATCATTTACAATTACTGCAGCTGTTGAAAGCGGCTCAGTCGGCACGGTAAAGTTTACTTCACCGCAGGAAACAGGTTCTTCCGCAACGAGTGTAAGTGTTACGGTTGAATATGACGGCTCGGCAACATTTGTTGCAACTCCTGCCGAGGGCTACGATTTTGATGGTTGGTACAAGGCAGACGGTACTCTTGTTGACGAGAGTAAAAATGAAACCTACATTCAGAAAAATATAACTTCTGATTTTACACTTTATGCAAGATTTAAGCTTAAAGAGTTTGATGTTAAGGCATCAGCCGTTCTGAACGGTGCAGTCAGCAGTACAGGCGGCACGGTACAGGTTGGAGATTCCTCAGCCTCAAGTTCGGTTTCAACCAAAGCTAAATGGGGTTCAACGGTAACTCTTACAGCTACCGCCAAGGACGGTTATTCGTTCAGCGGTTGGTACACCGACTTAGCTTGCACAAAACCGTACACAGACAGCTATACGGACAATCCGTTGACAGCTGTTATAAAGGCAAATACTACCGTATATGCAAAGTTTGAGCAAAAGCGTGTTATCTATCTTCAGATACCCGATGCGTGGAAAACATACAATAACGGAGCAAATACTGCAAGTTTTGCCGTTTATATGTGGACAAGCAACACCAACAATACTTGGTTTGGTATGACAAAAGTAGAAGATAATATTTACAAGGTTGATATTTCAGGTAGCTGGACAACCTGTACAAATATTATTTTCACAAAGATGAAGACAGGTACATCGAGTGACTGGGGTAATAAGATCGCCCAGACTGTCGATGAAACTATACCGAGTGATTCCAACTGCTTTACTATAACAGGAAATTATTCTGACAGTACTAAGGCAACAGGTACATGGAAAAAGTATCCGCCCGATACTTTCACCGTTGTTCTTGACGCAGTAACTTATGACACTGCGGGAGTGAAGGAAACAAACGGATTCACAGGTGGTAAAATCAGCTTTGGCGGTTCTCAGTACACAAGTGCCCTGACAAAGACATATTCCGAAAGTACAACAATCAC
>CACXEX010000182.1 GCA_902766775.1 uncultured Ruminococcus sp.
GTGACCTTAAGGTTACTGTCCTCAACCACGAGGCTCCTCTTTATGCCGATAAGGACAGCGAGCTTGTTAAGCTTCTCTCGGGTGCTTATGAAAGCGTAACAGGCGAAAAGGCTGAACTTTATTCAACAGGCGGCGGAACATATGCAAGAATGCTTGGCGGTCACGGCGTTGCATTCGGCCCTGCATTCAAAAATGACGATGTTCATATGCACAACGCAGATGAAAGTATGGACAAGGAAAACTTCTTTAAACACGCTCAAATTTGCCTTGAGGCGATGTACAGAATGTTTACTGACGGAGAATAATCCGAATCGTTATGAACAAATTCAGATGAAAAGGGAATGCTAATGAATACGGAAAGAACTGTTAGAAAACAGGCAAAGAAGGCTCTTGAGGGCAATTGGTCGTTGATTATTTCACAGATTATGGCGGCACTGCTTCCATTGTTGACAGGATTGTTTGCTTTCAGTCTTGCAATGTCGGCGGCGGGAATATATGACACCAAAAATCCGAATCAGCTCCAGCGGATTTTGACTATGATTTTCGGTGGTGCATTCTTTATTGTCGCAGTTGTGCTATTGCCTCTTGTCAACGGAATTTACAGGAGCGTGTGTAATATAGTCAGAGGCAGAGAGTGCAACTCTCTTGATGTTTTTTACTATTATAAAAAGCCGAAAAGATTTTTTAAAACGCTTATCCTTGATGTAATATCAATCGGCTTATTCCTTATTGTGAGCGGCTTGCTCAATGTGTTTAATTATCTCAACGCAGTTTCGGGAGAGATACTCAACAACTCACCGTCACTCGGCGTTTTTATGACAATCCTCCTTGTTCTTGCGTGGATTGTCAGTGCAGTTGTAACGGTAGTGTGCTATATTATATTTGTTCACTACACACTTTTGGCTTACGGCTTTAACGAAAATCTGCCGATCGGTGTTTATCTTCCGAGAATGATGGCTTTTTCAATAAAGAATTTTATCCCGACAATAAAACTGTTTGTCGGTTTTATCGGTTGGGCGGCTCTGTGCTTTTTTGTTGTTCCGGCATTTTATGCCGTACCTTATTTTCTGACAACCTCTGCAATGTCTGCAAAATGGTTGTTCGAGCTTGAAGGGAGCAGAGATATTATATGTTAGTTTCACTTTGTATGATAGCCTATAACGAATCGAATGCTTTGAGCGGACTTTTCAGGGATATTGCACTTCAGGACTATCCGCATGATAAAATTGAGGTGGTATTTGTTGACAGTATGTCAACCGATGATACTAAAGAGAAAATGGAAAAGTTCCGTGATACCGACTACGGCTTTTGGAATGTGTCCGTTGTTCAATGCGTAAAGCGTAATCAGGCAACCTCATGGAATGCCGCTCTGATGACCGCAAAGGGCGATGTTATCATAAGAGTTGACGCTCACGCAAGAATTCCGAGAAACTTTGTTTCACGAAATGTTTATAACATAAAGCAGGGCGAAAATGTTGTAGGCGGCGGCAGACCGAATATCACTTCTAATGTTTCAAGCTGGAAGCTTACCTTGCTTGCGGCTGAGGATTCTCTGTTCGGCAGTTCGGTTGCTTCGTACAGACGGCCGCTTGCGCAAAAGGAATATCTTGACAGCCTTTTTCATGCGGCTTACCGCAGAGAGGTTATTGCCAAGGTCGGCGGATTTAACGAAAATCTCGGCAGAACCGAGGATAATGAATTTCACTACCGCATTAGAATGGCGGGTTACAAGATGTGCTGTTGCCCCGATATTATTTCGTATCAGCATTCACGAAACGACCTTCACGGAATGATAAGGCAGAAGTATTCAAACGGACGGTGGATAGGACTTACACTCTCGGAATGTCCCGGTTGTCTTTCATACTTTCACTTTGCACCGTTTCTTTTTGTAATGGCACTTCTCGGCTGTTCCGTGCTTGCATTTCTCGGACTTCCGCTTTTTTTGTACATTCTTTTGATAATCTACGGAATGTTTGATATTGTAAACGCTGTCGGATGTTGCACAATGAAAAATGTTCAGCCTCAGTTTGTGTTTTTGCCGTTCATTTTCCCGTTGCTCCATGTTGCCTACGGAATAGGCACAATTGTTGGTTTGATTCAGATTCCGTCATGGCGGAAGAAAATCAAAAACAGCGGTGCGAAAGAACACATTGAAAAGGTAAAAAGAAAAATCAGGGAAAACACACTTCCCGGTCATTCATACAAATAATTTTTTGGGCGGATAATCTCCGCCCGTATTTGATATTTACGGAGATACTTATGACTGAAAAAGTAGAACTTACCCCAGAACTTTTGCGTGAGTTACAGCTTAAACAGCTTGATATGCTCGTGTATTTCAGGGACTTTTGCGAAAAGAACAATCTCACATTCTATCTCATCGGCGGTGCGTTAATCGGTGCGCTCAGAAACGGCGGATTCGTTCCGTGGGATGATGATGTTGATGTTATGCTGCCACGAGAGGACTACGAAAAGCTGTACAAGCTTTGGCATGAACAGGGCGCAGACGGAAGATTCCGACTTCTCAAAACCGACAGCGATATGTTCACGGGCAATATTTTTATGACCGTAACCGACACAAATTACACTATGGTCAAGACAAATCAGACCGAGGTTGATATTCCGCACGGACTTGTGCTTGATGTCTTTCCGCTTGATGTTTGTCCCGACAGCCGTTTTGCACGCAAAATGCAGTATGTGTGGACAATGCTTTATTCTCTGTTTTTGGCTCAGGTTGTTCCCGAAAAGCACGGCGGAATTGTGGGGGCAGGCAGTAAGGCTTTGCTTTCAATTTTCAGAGGGAAAAAGCTCCGTGAAAAGATTTGGAGAACTGCCGAAAAGCATATGATTAAGTACAGGCTTGATAAAAACAAGTGTGTAACGGAGCTTTGTTCAGGCCCTCATTGGATGAAAATTGAGTATCCGAAACATATTTATTCGGGTGTTGATTATGTCACATTTGAGGGCATAAAAATGCCGTGTATGTCTGGCTATGACGAATATCTCAGAATGGTTTTCGGTGATTATATGCAGCTTCCGCCGGTTGAGGACAGAGTGCCACACCACGATATTGCATATCTTGACCTGAACTCACCGTGTGAAATTTATGACAGCAAAAGAAAGAATAAGCAAAAATAACGGTGTATTATGGAGCTTGTAAGAGATAATTGGACTAAAAATGACTATGATGATTTTGTAGAGGAACTTCGTTCATATGCCGATGAAAAGTACAGAAGCTTTCATTCCTCATTGATTCCTGACAATGACAAGGACTTTTTTATCGGAGTAAGAATGCCTGTTATGCGAAAGCTCGGCAAGGAAATTTCTAAGGGCAACGGACGCAGTTTTTTAGAGCAGACAACCGATAATTCTTATGAAGAAAAAACAATGCGAGGTATTGTAATCGGTTTGCTCAAAACCGAAAGCTATGAAGAATTTTTGATGTACAGCGATGATTTTGTACAGCGTATAGACAGCTGGGCGGTTTGCGACGGCTTTTGTGCAAATCTCAAAGAAACCAAAAAGTACAAATCAGAATTTTTCCCTCATGTTTGCGAATACACCAAAAGCGACAATCCGTGGATAATTCGTGCAGGTCTTGTGCTGATGCTTGACTATTATCTTGAAGATGAGTACATAGACACGGTGCTTGAATGTTGTGACAATGCGAATAATCCGCATTATTATGTGAGTATGGCAAGGGCATGGCTTGTTGCAACGGCACTTGCAAAGTGCAGAGAACAGACTATGCGGTACATAAAGTCAAATTCGCTTGATAACGCAACCTTTAATAAAATGATTCGGAAATGCGTTGAAAGTTTCAGAATAGACGATGAAACGAAAAAATATCTCAAAACCCTGAAGAGATATTGACAAATCCGAAATTCGGCATATAATATAATCAACAGTTGTCTTCGGGGCGGAGTGAAATTCTCCACCGGTGGTTAAAGTCCACGAACAGGTGAAAGCCTGCCGAGTCTGTGAAATTCAGACACCGACGGTTATAGTCCGGATACGAGAAGATGCGGCAGAACAGGCGGTTCGTCTGTTTTATTTTGGTACGCAATCCCGTTACATTTGTAGCGGGATTTTTCTTTTCCCGACAACTCGAAATAATTTTTCAGGAGTGGTCGTAATGACAAAATCAAAAGCAAAAACAATTAATTCAGACAGCACGGCAAAGACAACAAAGCTTGCCGTAACCGCAATGCTTGCGGCGCTTTCGGCAGTGCTTATGTTTTTTGAATTTCCTCTCGGATTCATCGCACCTTCATTCTATGAGTTCGATTTTTCCGAAGTTCCCGTTCTTGTCGGAACATTCAGCATGGGGCCGATTGCCGGTGCAGTAATTGAATTTGTAAAAATTCTCGTTAAGTTCCTTATCAAAGGCACAAGCACAGGCGGAGTAGGGGAGCTTGCAAACTTCCTCATCGGCTGTTCGTTTATACTGCCGGCAGGTTTCATCTACAAGTACAAAAAAACAAGAGTCGGTGCGATTGTCGGAATGCTTACGGGTACGGTTGCAATGGCGGCTATCGGTGTGGTTCTCAACACATTCGTACTTGTTCCGCTCTACTCGTCATTTATGCCGCTTACAGAAATTATCAAAATGGGACAGGCAATTTTCCCTGCAATTGACGGCACATTCACATTCTGTCTGTACTGTGTAGGTCCGTTCAATATTATTAAGGGACTCATCATTTCGGTTGTTGTTTTCATAATCTACAAACCGCTTTCAAGACTTATCCACAGCCTTGATACACTTCTTACAAAGAAGAAAAAGGTAACGGTTCAGTAAACCCGAAAGTAATTTTCGATTGACAAACTGCAAATTCAGGTGTATAATATCATACGGTGTCGAAAGACATCTATCACAGAGTAGAAATTTGTGCGTGAAGTGTTTTGCGGACGGGGAGTTGCCGCAAAAACGAAAGGTTTATCCTGCGGTGCAGATTTCGCATCCCGCTGTTACTTTGGGACACATAATTCAGCGGGCAGAGCAATCTGTCCGCTTTTTTCTTCCTGAAGCAACAACAGAGATTCAGGAGGTAAAATATGTCACAACTCAAAAAAATTCAAAGCTCTTTGGCTGAAATGAAGAGTATCTACGCTCTTGCGGCAATCGCAATGTTGCTCGCACTCCGCATAGTTCTCGGATTTTTTGCAAACAGCACACTTCCGTTGTTCGGAAACAATGTAAAGCTCAGCGCATCGTTCCTTCCAATCGCTGTAACAGGCGTAATGTTCGGACCGATTCCTGCCGCAATTGTCGGCGCTTTGGGAGATATTCTTTCATTTATCATTGCTCCCACAGGCGCATATTTCCCCGGCTTTACAATCAACGGCTTTATTACAGGTTTTATCTACGGTATGTTTCTTTATAAGAACAATGTAACTCCGCTCAGAGTTGTTCTTGCATGGTTTACAAATATGCTTTGCGTTGAAACATTCCTTGCCGCGTTCTGGCTTTACACACTCTATGGCGGCGGTTCAACACCGTACACAGTTTATCTTACAGCAAGATTCATCAGCGTTGCCGTTAAGTGCATCCCCGAAATTATTCTTGTTTTTGCAATCGGCAAGCTTGCAAGCAAAATCCGTGTTCCCCACGCAATAAAGAGAACTTGATAAAAGTTTAATACAAAATTTTAAGGTTGGAAATCAACTGCTCCCCGCAGTAGTTTCCAACCTTTTTATTTTTTCAAATATTTTTAATTTACAATAAACCAAAAGTCGGAAAGCAAATTTGAAATCTGCCTTCCGACTTAATTTTTAATATAATTTTAAATTATACTATTATGCCCACTTAAGGGTATCGTTGTAGAGGTTAATATAATCCTGAGCTGAACGATCCCAGCTGTTGTCGCTCATCATAGCACGCCACATAAGCTGATGCCAGCCCTGATCGTCCTGAATACCCCACAATGCTCTTCTAACAGCAA
Organism: uncultured Ruminococcus sp.; assembly: GCA_902766775.1. Taxonomy (GTDB): domain Bacteria; phylum Bacillota; class Clostridia; order Oscillospirales; family Acutalibacteraceae; genus Ruminococcoides. The sequence goes on from CACXEX010000182.1 coordinate 5,940, forward strand.
GCTGCATATCTGCACATTCATAGTTCTTGAATGTAAAGCCGTTACCGTAGTTATCGGCACTGTCGAATACAGAGTCCTTAAGACCGCCAACTTCACGGACAACAGGAATTGTACCGTAACGGAGAGCAATCATCTGTGCA
>CACXEX010000183.1 GCA_902766775.1 uncultured Ruminococcus sp.
CTGCCGCTCATTCCCTGAACAATTCCGCCGCAGTTTTCAAGCAATCGGCTGTCGGTAATTTTTATGACAAAATTCTCATTTGATGTCCTATCGTGGTTGCATATTCTTTTGATTTCAATTTCGTATTCCTGCGGTGTATTTCCGTTAAGCGTAGTAATCATAGTTGCTTTACCTGTTTTAACTTCGTCATTGTTTGCAATCTGATATTTTTTATTGTTTTTATAATTATCATTTGTCAAATCACCGAAAATTCCTAAAGGTGAGTTTACACTCAGATTGCCAAGCTGAACATCGGTAAAATATCCGCTAAAACTACCGGCTTTACCGCAGACGCTTTTTTCAATACCGCTGATTTCTGCCTGAACCGTTTCACCTGATTTAAGCGGTAATAAAGCAGATGTGTCACAGTCGCATATTCCGTGGCCGAGTGCGGCAAAATAATTATTGTTATCGTCATAATAAGTCATTGTTCCAATTCCCGCACAGCTGTCACGAACCCATGCACCGAGCAGATATACTCCCACGGTATTTTTTATCGGTAAAACACTTTTATTTTCAATTTTACCGTTTCTTTCAATTTCAACCGATATTTCATTGCCGTTTGATTTTTCAATTTCTGACTTCAATTCTTCGTTTGTACTGATTTCGTTGTTGTTTACCTTTTTTATAATATCGTTTACTTTAAGTCCGCCGTCTTTAGCGGGACAGACATATTTTTCACCGTCATAGTAACTCTCAAGTTTGATTATCATTGCTCCGTTAGCATAAAATCTCACTCCGAAAGCCTGACCGCCTATATAGACTTCGCTGTTATCGCTGACAGCACCGGGTGAAAAGCCTGATATCGTAAATAAAAATATATAAACCAGGGCAACTGATATAATTTCTTTAAATTTTCGCAAAAAATTCACCTTCTTTCCGTTGCCTTTATTATGATTTGCATTTATAATATAGATTAGTGCATTAAAGAAAATATTAAAAATGTTGCTGGCAACAAATTAGCTGAAAATCCGATGAAAGCCCGAACATTGTAAATTATTTTCTGAAAATATATCATTTTCTTATTTTGAGGTATATATGGATAACACAAATTCTAATCTTGTAGGTCTAAACGATTCCGAGGTAAAACAGCGTATTGAAGAAGGAAAGGTAAATATTTCCACAAATATTAAAACTAAGTCAATCAAAAGAATATTTTGTGATAATATTTTTACGCTTTTTAACCTGATAAATGTAATTTTGCTTGCGGCGCTGATCTTTGTCGGCTCACACAAGAATATGCTGTTTATCGGTGTTGTAATCGCAAATATAATAATCGGCATTGTACAGGAAATTCGTTCCAAAATCAGCGTTGACAAACTTACTATTTTATCTGAGAAAAAAATCAATGTTCTCAGAAACGGTAAAATTGTAGAAATCAGTAAAGAGGAGATTGTCCTTGACGATATTCTTGTGCTTTCAAGAGGCAGTCAGATACCTGCCGACTGCATAGTTTGTGACGGCGGTTGCAGAGTTAACGAAAGCCTTCTTACAGGTGAATCAAATCTCATTGAAAAGAATATCGGAGATGAATTGCTCTCGGGCAGTTTTATTGCGGCAGGAAAATGCTATGCACAGGCTGTTAAGGTTGGCGCAGATTGCTATGCCGCTAAGATTAATAATGAGGCAAAATATATTAAGAAGGTTAATTCTCAGATTTTGGAATCTTTTAATTTTATTATAAGAATCTGTACGATTGTACTTTTCCCAATTGGTATAGCTTTCTTTATTCGTCAGTTCACTTTACCTGATGCAACATTGCAGTCAGCTGTCATCAGTACGGTTGCATCTTTGGTTGGTATGATTCCAAAAGGAATGATTCTTCTCACAAGTTCCGTTCTTGCAGTATCAATCATCAGACTCTCATCAAAAAAGGTTCTTGTACAGGAGATGTACTGTATTGAAACACTTGCAAGAGTTGATGTGCTTTGTCTTGATAAAACAGGAACACTTACAACAGATGAAATGACTGTAACAGATGTTATTCCATTTGAGGCTGATGACAATAAAATCAAAAAAGCACTTTCGTCAATTGTAAAAGCGTCCGATGAATTGAACGCAACTTTGTATGCACTCCGTGATTATTCAAATACGGTTTCTCCGTATAAGTGCAATAAATTCTGCGACTTTTCTTCCGAAACAAAATGGTCCGGCGGTGCGTTTGAAAACGGCAAATCCTACATAATCGGAGCCGCAGAGTTTGTTTTTAAAGACAAAGAAAAGTATTCAGAAGTATATTCACAAATTGATACAATTAACCAAACTGTCAGAATTCTTGTTCTTGCAGAAAGTGACAATGAACCCGACAATAACTCATTGCCTGATGATTTAAAACCGCTTGCACTTATTCTTATTAAAGATAAACTTCGTGATAATGTAAACGAAACGGTTAAATATTTTAAGGAACAGGGCGTAACACTTAAGGTTATTTCAGGCGACAGCGTTAAAACGGTTAAAAATATCGCCCTTGACACAGGAATTGAGGGTGCAGAAAATGCAATTGATATGTCAACAGTAACAACCGACAAAGAGCTTGAGGAGGCGGCAGAGCGTTGTAATGTGTTTGGGCGAGTAACTCCGGCTCAAAAGAAAAAGCTTGTTGTAGCGCTCAAAAAGCACGGTCATTCGGTTGCTATGACAGGTGACGGTGTAAACGATGTCCTCGCACTCAAAGAGGCGGACTGTTCCGTTGCAATGGCATCGGGAAGCGATGCCGCACGAAATGTATCACAGCTTGTACTTGTAAATAATGATTTTGGCGCAATGCCGAGCGTTGTAGCAGAGGGCAGACGAACAATCAATAACCTCGAACGAAGCTCTGCACTTTACCTTGTAAAGACGATTTATTCGGTTATTCTTTCAATATTCTTTATTTTCTTCCGCATAGGATATCCATTTGAACCTATACAGCTTACGCTTGTAGGTGCACTAACTGTTGGATTACCGTCATTTGTTCTAGCACTTCAGCCAAATAAAGATATTGTAAAAGGTAACTTTACCGTAAATATAATAGCACGGTCGTTGCCAACGGCAATATGTGTTTCTGTCGATACGATTTTACTTGCTATTTTAAAGTATATGACAGATATGCCGCAGGCACAATTCTCAACTCTCTGTGTATATCTTACTGCATTTGCCTGTATGTTGCTTGTAGTCAGATTATCAATTCCGTTTAATCCGCTCAGAGCCGTTATGGTAATCGGCTGCTCCGCAGGAATAGTAGTGGGTTCAATTTTCTTTGGCGGATTGTTCTCACTTGCACCGCTTACATTTGGAAGTATCATATTACTTGTAATTTTTGCTGTCGGCACATTTGTTGTATTCAATGTGCTCTATAACATAGCACAGCATTATATAGAAAAATTCAAAAAGGAAAGTCATATTAAATTGATTGAAAAAAGAAATGCAAACAGACAAAAACGCTGAAAAATTAATCAGACAACTGAATAATTATGGTTATGAGGCTTTTATAGTAGGTGGTTGTGTTCGTGATTATCTGCTTGGATTGACTCCGCATGATACAGACATTTGCACAAACGCTTTACCAGAACAGACAAAGAAATGCTTTGAAAATTTTCATACCTTTGATACAGGAATGAAACACGGAACAATTTCCGTTGTGTGTAACGGCGAAGTCTATGAAATCACAACCTATCGTATTGACGGCGATTATTCGGATAATCGTCATCCGGACAGTGTAAGCTTTACCCGTAATATAAATGAAGATTTACGCCGCCGTGACTTTACGGTAAATGCAATGGCATATAATGCTGAATACGGTCTTGTTGACCCGTACGGCGGTAAAAATGACCTTAAAGATAAAATTATCCGTTGCGTTGGAAATCCCGATACACGCTTTAACGAGGACGCTTTGCGAATCTTACGGGCATTACGCTTTGCATCTGTTTACGGATTTTCAATTGATGAGAATACATCAAAGTCAATAATCAAGAATGCAGATTTGCTAAAAAACATTTCAGTTGAGCGTGTGACTTCGGAATTTTTAAAGCTGATTTGCGGCAAGGATGCCGTGAAAATTCTTGACACATACCGAGAAGTGGTTGCTGTAATAATCCCAGAAATTACAGTTATGTTCAATTTCAATCAGAACAACATTCATCATTCGTATGACTTGTGGCATCATACCCTGACTGCACTCGGCACAATTGAACCAAACCCGATACTTCGTATGACAATGCTCTTGCATGATATTGGCAAGCCTTCTGTAAAAACTACTGACAACAGCGGTCAGTCGCATTTTCAGGGGCATCAGCTTGAAAGCAAAAAAATTGCGGATAAAATTCTGCACAGGTTAAAATTGCCGTCTGATTTTATTGACAAAACACTTTTGTTGATTGAATATCACGATGTCCGTTTTAGCGGAAGTAAAAAGCTGATGAAAAAGGTTATGAATGTACTCGGTACAGACCTTACACAACAGCTGTTAAAGGTTGAATATGCCGATATATCTGCTCAGTCTGACTATCAGCGAGAAGAAAAACTCGGATATCTGAACACAGCTAAAACACATCTCGATGAAATAATCAAAGATAACGAGTGTTTCAAATTAAGTCAACTTGATGTTAACGGCAAAGATATTCTAAGCCTTGGAGTAAAAGAGGGAAGAGATGTTGGAAATACTCTTGACTACCTGCTTATGCTTGTAGTAGACGCAAATGTCCCGAATGAAAAATCCATACTTATATCAAAAGCAAAAGAGTATATTACGCCAATCAAATAAATAAGTAATAAAAAAGAGGATTTCAGCAAAAACTGAAATCCTCAAATTTTTTGTTTTAAATCTCATTAAAGAACTTTTGATAAAAATTCTTTTAAACGGTCATCCTGCGGATTATTAAAGAAGTCCTGCGGATTGTTCTTTTCTTTGATAACACCGTCGTCAATAAATACAACATCGGTTGCAACTTCCTTTGCAAAACCGATTTCGTGAGTAACAACAACCATTGTCATACCTGCCTTGGCAAGTTCTTTCATAACATCAAGAACTTCGCCAACCATTTCAGGATCAAGCGCAGATGTTGGTTCATCAAAGAGAAGTACATCAGGGTTCATTGCAAGCGCTCTTACAATTGCAATACGCTGTTTCTGACCGCCTGAAAGCTGGTTGGGATATGCGTTCGCCTTTTCAGCAAGTCCTACACGATTCAAAAGCTCCATAGCATCCTTTTTAGCTTCTTCCTTACTTTTACCAAGAAGCTTAATGGGAGCCATAGTAAGGTTGTTAAGAACAGTCTTGTGGGGGAAGAGGTTGAACTGCTGGAAAACCATTCCTATTTTCTGACGGTGAACATTAATATTTACCTTAGGATCTGTAATATCAGTACCCTCAAAGAAAATGTGACCGCCTGTTGGTTCTTCAAGTCTGTTAAGACAACGGAGAAATGTTGATTTACCCGAGCCTGACGGACCAAGAACAACAACTACATCGCCTTTATAAATATCAATATCAATGCCTTTAAGAACATGAATGTCTTTACCAAATGATTTTTCAAGTCCTCTTACGGAGATCAATGCATTATCTTTCACTCTTTTTCAATCTCCTTTCAAATCTTCTGAGGAAGTAGGAAAGTACAAGTACAATAACAAGGTAAATCAATGCAACTGTAATAAGTGGGAAGAATGCCTCGTAAGTTCTTGAACGAATCATATTACCTACATATGTGATATCTGCAAGTGCTACATAACCTGCAACTGAAGTTTCCTTGAGAAGTGTAATAATTTCATTGCCGAGTGCAGGAAGAACATTTTTGATTGCCTGTGGAAGAACAACCATTGTCATTGTCTGTCTGTTATTGAAACCGAGTGAACGGCTTGCCTCAGTCTGACCGATATCAACAGCCATAATACCTGAACGAACAATTTCCGCAACATAAGCGGCAGAGTTCATACCAAACGCAATGATTGCGGCAAAGATACCGTTTCTTACTGATGCAAGAATGATGTAGTACATAATCATCAACTGGACTACAACAGGAGTACCTCTGATAATAGTGATGTAGATATTGCAAATCACATTGAAGAATTTCAGAACATAATCGCCGAAACTTCTGCACTTTCTC
>CACXEX010000184.1 GCA_902766775.1 uncultured Ruminococcus sp.
CCAAAAATCCGAACGTTTCGCCAATCAGCAAAAAGTTCGGATTATTTTGGTTTGGTGGGAGAAGGTGGATTCGAACCACCGAAGCAAGATGCAACAGATTTACAGTCTGCCCCCTTTGGCCACTCGGGAATTCTCCCATATTAAGTTTTTCAAAAATCGAAGCCTACTGCCTAAACAGTAGGCTTCAATGGAGCTGGTGGACGGACTTGAACCCCCGACCTGCTGATTACAAATCAGCTGCTCTACCAACTGAGCTACACCAGCAAATTTAGCTTTTCGCTCTTGCGTTTACTCTGTAATTTCGAGTGCTTATATAATATATCACATTCTTCATCATTTGTCAACACTTTTTTCAAACTTTTTTAAATTTTTTTGAAGTGTTTTCATTTTGAAGATGCCCTCGAACGAGTCAGCTTGACTATTATAGCATTCTCGACGATATTCGTCAAGGGTTTTTAAAAAAAAGTTTTCATTGTATTTTTTTAACAAAATATCCTATGAATTTTCATAAACCATTTTTAGAATATAGTATTGTACACAGAAGTTCATAATGATAAAATAATATCATTAACAATACGGCTTTTGCGGTAGCGTACATCTTTGAAAATCAAAGGCGGTCAGCGAGTCGCTGTTCGGAAACAAAATTCAACCACATAGATTTCACAAGTGAAATCTTTTCCGCCAATCTGCTCCACTGAGATCATTAATCATTTCATGATTTTAAACTCAGCTTCGCAACTTGTCGGTCATTTTAGTACCGCAAGAGCCGTGTATTGTTTTAGGTGGTGATTTTACGGAAATTCATAACGGGACGGTAACTTTTGATAAAGAGGATACTAACTTTGTTTCAAAGTTCGGGATTACAAACGCAACAGATATGATTCTTGATTTTAAAGGCCGGCATAACCTTCCGTTTATCTACGACACCTACCAGCTTGCACATTTTCTGAAAATTTCAAGGAAAGAGCTTTTCAACATTACGAATAACTGCAATGAAATGTATCAAATTTCACAGATTCCGAAAAAATCAGGTGGATTCCGTGAAATTTCTTCTCCGAACGGCAAGCTTAAAAATGCACAGAGAATAATTCTTGAAAACATTTTGGAGAACATACCAATATCAGAATTTGCAACAGCCTATCATCAAGGGGCAAAACTTGAGGATAATGCGTCACCGCATATCGGCAAAAAATATCTGTTAAAACTTGATTTATCGGATTTTTTCGGACATATCCGTTTTGATCGTGTTTATGCCTCTGCTTTTAATTCAAATTATTTTCCGAAACAAATCGGCACTATGCTGACAACACTTTGTTGCCTTGACGACACACTTCCGCAGGGAGCTCCTACATCGCCTGCCCTGTCTAATATTGTGATGAAAAATTTTGACAACAATTTCGGAGCATGGTGTAAAACTCACAGTCTTTGCTACACCCGATATTGCGATGACATTACCGTTTCGGGTGATACATCTCTGTATTCTGCATTTAATAAGGCAAAAGCATGGCTTGAAAATATGGAATTTGAAATTAACGAAAGCAAAACTCACTTTGTTTCAAATTCCAACCGAATGACTGTTACGGGACTTACAGTTAACGAAAAGGTAAACATCACCTCAGACTACAAGCGAAATCTCCGTCAGGAAATTTATTATGTTCTGAAATACGGCTTTGAAAATGCAATTGTACGCGAAAACATAACAGACTTCATTGACGGCAATGTTGCCTGCACCCAAAATTACTACAACCACCTTATCGGCAAAATCAATTATGTTCTTTCGGTGGAAAGTGGCAATCCTTATTTTCTGAAAGCACGAGATGAGTTGAGAAGTTTGTGGAGAAAACTTCATATATCTTAAATAGGCAAGTTACAATAACTCAATAGATATAAGAAAAGCACAGTAATGTTTACTGTGCTTTTCTTATATCGTCAATAATCATCTGTATATGTGTAATCTGTGAATTATTTAATCCTGTAACATCAACCGTATTTCTATCGTCAATTCCAAGCAAATAGTCGGCACTCACCGAGTACAGTCTTACGATTTTCAATAGCATATCAACAGACGGCTGAATATTATCATTTTCCCAATTACTTATGGTTTGCTTCGTTACATTAAGAGATTTACCAAATTGCACCTGATTCAAACCAAGTGAAATTCTGAGTTCTTTTATTCTTTTACTAAGCATTTCCACACCACCAAAATAAAAATACCACAATACTATTGTATAAATAATACTTGACAATATTAAAATACTTTGGTATATTAATATTGGACTAAATGAACAAAAACATTTATAAAAAGGTAAGGTGATTGCTTTGAGGAATAAATTAATAAAATCTTTTAATGTTGAACAAATAAAGAAAGACAAAAACAATACTATCACAGATATTTCATTTAGATACGCAGATGAAAAGCATCAAAATCAAATTGGCATTACCAACAGTAAATTAATCTCAATAGGAATTTACGAAAATGGCATTGTATTTACTTTTGACGGTAAGAAAAAAACATCATGCACAATAAAATACAAAAACTGTAATTCCATACAGTTCAATTTATCTTCATTTGTATTTTTTACCGAATACTCTCCACGATTAGAATTTGAATTTAATTCATCCAACCACGACTGCAGTATTATTCATAAAATGATTGAATATATAGGTGGAACCGCAAAAAATTATGATTGCAAACTAATTTATAGTTATAAAGCTACCGGCACAAAAATCTCTACGAACAAACCCTTGAATGCCATGATTGAAGAATCCTTAACACTGAAAAAAGATATTAAAGATATTGCTAAGAAAATTTTCTTAGCAATATTAGTTATATTTCTTGCCATATTAGCAATTTCCTCATTCATTTCAAATTCAAGTAGAATCAGTAGAGAAAATAAAAAATGGAGCGAAGTTGACACCGTATATGACGGATATCGTACGGATGACGGCTATTATTATTATGACAAAGGCACTCATCAAATGGAAAAAACATGGAAAGGCATAAATAATAATGTCCCCGATTATAAAGATCAACCAAAAGCGAAATAATTAAAACATAACACTCAAAGGACGCCAAAACGGTGTCCTTTAGTTTTTTAACGGTTGGATTCTAAACAGACCAAAAAAGAACACCCCGTAGGGTGTCACACTTTCATCTTGTCACTACCTCTGCCCGAAGTATTTTGTACAGACTTAAAACTTTCCACCTCGCTTGTTGCGTCCTGTGCTTAGCTATGCCTCCATAAACGCTCCTCCCTAAAAATGCCCCACTGGGGCATTTTCTTCACGGTCGGCTTCAAATCCCTTCGGATTCTAAACAGACCAAAAAAGAACACCCCGTAGGGTGTCCTTTTTTGGTCTGCCCGAAGGGATTTGAACCCCCATTCTCCGGAATCGGAATCCGTTGCGTTATCCAATTGCGCCACGGGCAGGTATATGCGGCAGGATATTTCGCCTGCCGATTTTTCCTTTTTAATTCACATAAACTTTAATATCACACAACAGCTTAAATCAACCGCAAAATTGCTATGCAACAGTCTTCAACCTAGATTATACAATAACTTTTCACTTTGAACAAGGGAAATTTGTCAGCCCGATTATACGGCAATCATTCTGCCATACTTTCAAGTTCTTCCCAGATTTCGTACTGTTCTTCCTGCTGTTTCTGCAAATCTTCGAGCAGTTTTGAAAGTTCCATAAGCTTTTCGTAGTCTGCGGCAACTTCTTCACTTGAGAGTAGTTCCTGCGTTTTAGTAATTTCTTCGTCAAGTCGCTCAATTTCAGCCTCTGCCTTTTTCAGCTTAGTCTGTCTTTTGCGTTCTTCACTCTGCTTTTGCTTTTGCAAAAAGTAATCATTCTGCGGTTTTTCTTTTTTATCTTTCTTACTTTCAGCCTGAACAGCACCCTGTTTTTCGGCAGTTGTGCGTTCAAGGTAGTAATCGTAATTTCCGAGATATTCTTTCACTCCGTCATTTGTGAGCAAAAGGATTCTATCGGCAATTTTATTTATAAAGTAACGGTCGTGGCTGACAATCAGCATTGTACCGCTGTAATCAAGCAAAGTTTTTTCAAGTTCTTCTCGTGATGATGCGTCAAGGTGGTTTGTCGGCTCATCGAGGAGCAAAAAGTTACTGCCCTTAAGCATTAATTTCAGGAGAGATACTCTCGCTCTTTCGCCACCGCTCATTTTTGAAAGCGGTTTGAACACTTCTTCGCCCTTGAACAGGAATGATGCAAGCGCACTTCTGACTTCTGTCTGCGTCATATTCGGGAAGGTATCCCACACTTCATCAAGTGCGGTTTTTGAGAGGTCAAGATTCTGTTGCATCTGGTCAAAGTAACCGACTTCAACATTTGCGCCGTAGTCATATTCGCCGCAATCCATAGGAGTTTTGCCAGTCAAAATTCTGAACAGCGTAGTTTTACCGCAACCGTTGCCGCCGATGATGAACACTCTCTCGCCTTTTCTGATATGTATGTCAACATTTTTGAAAAGCTGTTTGTCGTCAAACGACTTTGCAAGGTTTTTGCAGATAAGAACATCGTTACCACTTTCACATCTCGGCTCAAAATGCATACGCATTGTTTCAAGCTCGCTTTCGGGAGCAACAAGCTGATCTTTGATTCTGTCAGCCTCTTTCTGCTTACTTGCGGCTGTGATAAAGTTGTGAGCCTGTCCCCAGCGTTTCTGCTGTTCAACAATGCCCTCAATACGCTTTATTTCCTTTAAATCGTGTTCATATTTATTCTTGAGCGACTCGTTCATAGATTCTTTTTTCTTGACAAATTCCGAATATGAACCCTTATAGACCATTGCACGGTTGTGTTCAAGTTCAATCGTCTTGTTGGTTACATTATCAAGAAAATAACGGTCATGGCTGATGATAATTATTGCGCCCTTGAAATCTCTCAAAAAGCCTTCAAGCCATGCGATTGCATCAATATCAAGGTGGTTTGTCGGCTCGTCAAGGAGGAGCATATTGCTCTGCGACAACAACAGCTTTGCAAGACAGAGCTTTGAACGCTGACCACCGCTTAAATTGCCAACGGGCATTGTAAAGTCATTTTCGGAAAATCCGAGTCCTAAAAGTGCGGAACGGGTTCTGCTCTTATAGGTCAGACCGCCTGCTCTTTCAAACTGCTCAATGAGCATTGTCTGCCTTTCCACAAGCTCGTCAAGGTTTCCGGACTTGTTGTCAATCTGATGTGCAAGTGCAGAAATTTCGGTTTCCATATCCGAAAGATAGTCAAACACAGAAAGCAGTTCGTGATACACATCTGCCCTCGGGTTGTTACAGGCATGCTGTTCCATATATCCCGGGCGGACATTTTTTGCAAATGTGACAGTTCCCGAAACAGGCGAGATTTCACCGTTGAGTATCTTAAAGAGAGTTGTTTTACCGACTCCGTTAGCTCCGATAAAGCCCACCTTATCTCTTTCTTCAACATCAAACGAA